>NZ_JBFRGE010000009.1:0-135528 GCF_052115185.1 Paenibacillus sp. 2TAB19
GCAATATATCGCATACTTGTGCAAAACACAATATGCATAATGAAACATCATAATCCGGTTTTAAAAAACAATGATTTATAAACATTAAAAAATAATTGAACTTTTTGAAAAATTACGGTCTATTCCATTGCATTATATAAAGAAATTAGTGTATCATTTGAACTTAGCGTAGATAACAATTAGAACCGTGGAGGGCATACGATATGCAACAAAAAATTACACTTCAAGAAGGTCAAAAATTGATCACGAACAAAGACTTTGAAGTAGCGATTGCTCAAAAGAAAATTATTAAACCGATGCAAAACGGCATGCAAATTAGACCTGCCTCAACCATCATTGGATACAACGAAGACTCCGTTCGCATGTCAGATGGAAGCATCATCCACAGAGCGGCAAATACATTTTTCGTCTAGAATACGTTTAGGTTTAACAATAAGACCCGCAAGACGGCAGCTTCGTTAGGGAAGCAGCCATCTTGCGGGTCTTCGTCATTCACATCACATTATTATTTCGAACGTTTCTTGGAAGATGTTTTGGCGCGTTTTCCGCGCTTTGCGCTTGAAACCATCACATTTTTTTCAGAATACGTGTACTGGTGCTTATAGACTGGGCAGCAGTGATGCTKTTTGATTGTTTCAATATTTTGAACGACATTTACAAGCTGCGGATGGTAGTAGTTCTCGTATTGCGTAATTGGAGGATCAAAAATAGTTTGGGTTGGACAATCGGGACAAAATTCAGCGTCACTCACRCCTGCTACTTGATTCATGTTGTTACCTGCTTGACTCATATTATAGTAATTGCGATTCAAAGTAACTATCCCCTTCCTGTTATTGGAATACATCATATTGTATTCATTGATTAACAATACGATTGTATGTTTGACATGGAAGGCCTTCGCCTCTTCTGTTTCCGCGACAGGAAAGGCAAGATTAATGTCCTTGTACTATGTAATTTCTCCGCGTTAATGCAGAGAAGTTCTGCGCAAGGAAGAGCGGTGTATACGGAATATCATTTCTTAGCCACTGCACGATCGTTCCGATTAAAGCTGCCGATCCATACCAAATCGCAATATCCTTCGGCGCGCCTGATGCCGAAATGATTCTATTGCTCGCGCCTGCTCCCTGCTCTATTCGGGAGGCAATCATTTCGGTCAAGATTTTCAATAAACGGTCTGTAAAGATTGATGTTTGCTTCGAGCTTAAAATCGTTTTATAAAACTTGGCGTTAGCCGCAATATGTTCAAGCAAGTTTACCAAATTTACCATATCGAAATCTAATAACGATTGATTGCTACCCACCGGTAATTGATTTAATACATTTCGAATGTCTTCTTCCATATCGTCCGCCATTTTCTCCATCATGTCCGAGATATCATGATAGTGCAGATAGAAAGTGACGCGATTAATGCCGGAGCGCTCCGCAATTCGGTTAACGGAAATTTTTCCGATATCCATTTCCTGCAAAAGATCAATGAAAGCATCCTTTAGCAGCATTCGAGTACGAATTTTCCGAGGATCAATCCTTGGTTTATTACGATCTGTCATTTCTTGATTCATCTCCTACATTTTGTTAATCTACAATATTTGAAATTTTGTCTTATATTTTAGAGATAAACGACACTTTGATTAATAGTGACAACTAGTTTACATTTCGTCAAGATGCGTTGCTTGTAAGACCATGCTTTCTTATTATATTCTACTTTATACGATGTTGAGTATTTTACACATTGTAAAATAGATTAGAAGAAATGTTGGAGAGGATGGAGTAAGTTGAGTAAAAGCAAGATACCAAACAGCAGTTCCATACAAAAAGGGCCAATCTTAATCATTATGATTTTGGGCGCCTTTCTAGCGACGTTGAATCAAACGATCATGAGTGTCGCTACCCCAGAGCTCATGATTGATTTCAACATCACGGCCGCAACCGCACAGTGGCTGACAACGGGTTACATGCTCGTGAACGGGGTGCTAATTCCGATTACGGCCTACTTCATGCAGCGATTTACGACTAGGCAGTTATTCCAAGCTTCCATGATCATTTTCCTTGTCGGTACAATCGTATCTGCGCTCGCGCATACATTCGAGATTTTGTTAACAGGCCGTATGATCCAGGCAGCTGGCGCGGGTATCATCATGCCGCTGCTTACGAATGTTATTCTTACGCTATTCCCTCCTGAGAAACGGGGAGCAGCGATGGGCATGATGGGGTTGGCTATTATTTTCGCCCCAGCAATCGGACCTACACTAGCCGGTTATATTCTTGAAAATTACGCTTGGCAAACGATGTTCTATGGCATGATCCCGCTTGCGGTCATTGTTATCGTCTGCGGATTTATTTTCCTTCGAAACGTATCTGAACGCGGGAATACCAAAATCGATCTAGTCAGCGTTATTCTGTCCACTATTGGATTCGGCACCTTGCTATACGGCTTCAGCCGGGCAGGCAGTGCGGGCTGGTCAAGCGCAGAAGTTATCGAGTCCATTGTGGCAGGCGTCATAGCTCTTGCTCTATTCACTTGGAGACAGCTGATGGCCAAAAACAAAAATCCATTGCTCGATCTTCGAGCTTTTAAGTACAGCATGTTCTCGCTAACAACAGTTATTAATATTGCGGTTACGATGGTTATGTATGCGGATATGATGCTCCTTCCGCTTTATCTTCAGAACAACCGTGGTTACACGGCATTAGAATCCGGCTTGCTGCTGCTCCCTGGTGCGCTTTTGATGGGCTTCCTAATGCCGGTTGCAGGCAAGCTGTTCGATAAATTCGGAGCGAAGTGGCTGTCCATTGTCGGTATGATTATTACGATTGCTACTACGATTGGCTTTATCAACTTAACGGATTCGACCAGCTATACGTATCTCCTGCTTATGTCGACGGGACGTCGAATCGGGATGGCCTTGCTGCTGATGCCGGTTCAAACCGCAGGTCTGAATCAATTGCCTAATAGACTCAATGCGCATGGTACGGCGATCTCCAATACCGTTCGGCAGGTTGCAGGCGCGGTAGGCACTTCCCTTCTTATTACGGTCATGACTAACCGTACGGCGACACATATGAAGGATATGGTTACATCAGGTGCTGGCGAAGGCGCTACTCAAGAGCATCTGCTTATGGAAGCATCTATTCAAGGGATCAACGATGCTTACCTCGTCATTGTAGGAATCGGTGTCATCGCATTGCTGCTTTCCTTCTTCATTAAGCGCGTTCCTCAAGCTCCAGATGAAGAACCTGCAGTAGCCTTGAAGAAATCCGTCCTCAAAGAAGCTTAATTGCATAAATAATTAATCATATAAAAGAGRCTACTTCCCTCATAGAAGGAAAGTAGTCTCTTTTATATGATTAAGATCAGACACGCGAAAGCATAGCGACTGAACTGCGAAAATCCGGCCTTCCGTCGCTACTCCATTGGAGCTCCGCAACGAATGTATGCCGATTCGGGTCGTATAGCGGATCACCTGAAATATCTTTATACGTTCTCGCATGAAAGACAAGCAATGCATTCGTGCCGTCTTCCGTTAGCGTGAAGCTGTTATGTCCAGGCCCGTACAATCCAAGATTCTCTTCGGTCGTCAAGACCGGCACAAGCGACTTACGCCAAGACGCGGCGTCTAGCAGGTCGGCGTCTTCGTCTGCCTCAAGCAGTCCCATACAATAGTTAAAGTCGGTCGCGCTTGCCGAATAAGAGAGGAATAACAAGCCGTCCTTGCGGAGGAACGAGGCGCCTTCGTTCACCTTATAGCCGATCGTTTCCCAGTCGTATTCCGGCATCGATATCATCGTCTGTTCCCCGGTCAGCGTCCATGGATTGCTCATAGCTGAAATGTAGAGATTGGAATTGCCATCTATTTGCCGATCCTTCTGAGCCCAGACATAATACCTAGTTCCTCGGTGCTCGAAAGTCGTAGCGTCTAGCGAGAAGCTTTCCCAAGCAGTGCGAATTTGCCCCTTCTCCTCCCACTCCCCTTCCAGTGGACTTGCATTCCCGTTCTCCAGTACGAACATCCGATGATCGAACAAACCTTCAATCGTCTCTGTTGTGTGGGCGGCGGCGAAATAGATATACCATTTGCCGTCGATATGATGAATTTCGGGAGCCCATATGTTTGCACTTAACTGGCCCGATTCATGTTTTCTCCAGACTACAACCGGATTCGCGCGAGAAAGCTCTTCGATTGTCCTCCCTCTTCGAATCTCGATGCGGTCGTATTCGGGCACGGAGGCTGCGAAATAGTAATAGCCATCGGAATGGCGGAAAATATGCGGATCAGCGCGTTGTTCGATTAATGGCTTTACGCCGTCTAGCTTTGATTGTTGGACTCCCATCCTGTCACCTGCTTTTATGTTATTTAATGATTAGCCTTTAACGCCGCCCACAGTTAGACCGGATACGAAATAACGTTGGAAAAAAACGAATATGAGCATGATTGGTACAATCGCAAGCACAGATCCTGCGATCAAAATATCGTAATTGTTGCCGTACGGCGTTACGAGACTGGATAGACCGATTGGGAGCGTCAGCTTCTCGGCCGAGTTCAGCACAAGCAACGGCCACACGAAGCTATTCCAGCTGGCTAACGCCTGAACGATGATCATTGCGCCGAACGCAGGCGTCATAAGCGGTACGAAGATCCGGAAGAAAATACCGTACTCCGAGCAGCCGTCTATTCTCCCGGCATCAAGAAAATCTTTCGGCAAGCTGGATGCATACTGTCTGAAGAAGAAAATCGGCAGCGGCGAGACGACGAATGGCAATATGACACCGCTGAAGCGATCGATCAAATCAAGTGCGATCATTTGCTTGTACAACGGCAGCATAATAATCTCTACCGGCACCATCATGACGAGAAGCACGCATAGGAAAACGAGATTTCGTCCAAAGAACCGGTACATCGCGAGTCCATAACCAACCATGGATGATAGCAGCATACAGCCCACTGTATAGAAGACGGTTATGATCAAGCTGTTCTTGTACCAATTCGCATACTTGGCGGCACCCGACGAGAACATGAAAGAGTAATTATCGAAAGAAATCAATTCCGGCTGCAGACGAATGTTGAGCCCGAATCGGAGCAGTTCTTTGGACGGCTTCAGTGAAGCGAGCGCCAAACAATAGAACGGGAACAATGCCAAAGCGGCGAATATTAGGAACAGGACGATCAGAAGGATCGTTTGCGGATGGAATCGCTTGGTCTTCATGATCAATCCTCCTTCTTGAACAAGCCGAATAGTCGAAGTTGAATCACATTCAAGATCATCGTAAACGTCAGAAGAACGATTCCGATTGCGGAGCCGAGCCCTAGACTGTTCTTCTCAATGCCGTGACGATAGAGCAGTCCAATCATCGTGAGACCGATGTCGTTCGGCGAACGATTGCCGCTCCATAAAATGAAGCTTTCCGTAAACATGGCATAACCGCCATAAATACTAATTGTAATCACGTAAATCGCGATCGGCTTCAATAACGGAAGCGTGATACGCAGAAACTTCTGCCACGTATTCGCGCCATCAATATCTGCCGATTCGTACAGCTCATTCGGTATGGACTGCAGGGCCGACATGAAGTAGACGATGTTAATGCCCGCGTAACGCCAAGTTGCCAATATGATGAGTACGAGCATGCCCGTCATGCCATTKCCGAGCCAATTGATTGTCTCGAAGCCGAGCATGTGGCGGAACGTATTCATGACGGAAGCATCAAGCGAACCGAATACGAGGCGGAATACGATACCTGCTACAACAACCGACGTTAAGGCCGGAACAAACAAGGTGGAGCGGAAAAACGAACTCCACTTCATACGTTTGGAATTAAGGAATACGGCCAGTACAAGCGGCATCGGAATTAAGACGACGAGTGTCCAAAAGGTGTATTTCGAGCTGTTCCACATTGCGGTGTAGAAGGAATCATCCGTCCATAAGTCCTTGTAATTCGTCCATCCGATGAAATGCGTCTGTCCCGGAAGTACTTCCTGAAAGCTCATGATGATCGTCGACATGACGGGATAGACAAAAAATACCGCCAACGAGAGCACGAACGGAAGCACGAATACATAAGGCGCGAGCCGCTGATTATACATCCATCTCATTTCGCCCATTCGCTCCTTTCCTGGCAGGAGAAACTTTGCCGAAGAAGTCGATTCTTCGGCAAAGCTCCCTGTTCGATTTATATTACTTAATGCTTTCTGCTGCTTCGTCGAGCGCTTGCTTCGGATCTTTCATGTCATTAAGCGCTTGGAACATGGCCTTCGTCTTGATGACGTCGGATACGGAAGGCGTTCTTTCCTTAATGTTCGTAGGCGCGATCTCRCTCTTCAAGCCGTCGAGGAAGGTGAAGATGCCCGTGCCGAAGTAGTCTGTGTATTTGTTAGACTCGTTCATCGCAGGATCCGTCCAAGCCTCTGTGTTGATTGGATCAAAGCCAAGCTGCTTCCAAATTTCGATGTTGCCTTCCTTCGATATTTTCGCGAACTCCAGGAATTTCTTCGCGATATCTTGGTTTTTGGATTGATTCGTAATCACTGTACCTGTGCCGCCCATACCAGAGGAGCGCAGTTCGCCTTGCTTGAATACAGGCATTGGCTTAATGATGATTTTGCCTTTCAGATCCGGCATATAGTCAGTGAATCGTCCCATATACCACATCGGCATCCAGATCGAAGCGGCGCCTCCGCCGTTCATGAAGCCGTAATACTCTTCGGCATGATGGAAGCCGCCGGGAGCAGCGATGGCAACCTTCTCGTTCACGAGCTTTTGCAGATACGTCAGGACATCTACGTTAGCCTGATCGTTCAACGTCACATTGCCGTCTTTATCAAGGAAGTCTGAGCCGTGCTGAACGACCATCGGCCAGTACGACCATTGGTCTGTCGTCTCCACAGTCGTCATCGGCTTGCCGGTTTTCTCAAGCACTTGCTTGCCTGCCGCTTCAAAATCATCCCATGTAATGATGTTATCCGCGTTTACGCCAGCTTCATCCAGAATTTCTTTATTGTAATAAATGACTTGCGCTCCGACATGATAGTCAATGCCGTAATATTTGCCGTCTTTGGCATAGTTGTCGAGACGGGACATCACTAATTTGTCTTTCGCAGGTTCAACAATGTCGTTAAGCTCTACGAACTGCGGATCACCCTTCAGATAGTTGCCGATTTTGCTGATCTCGATATCCGCGAGATCCGGTGCGCCTTTGCCGGATTGAAGCGCCAAGAGCAGCTTGTTGTGAGCGTCGTCATAAGGGAATGTCGTCGCGGTCAATTTGATCAACGTATCCGGATGAGCAGCGTTCCACTTCTCGGTCATGCTTTCCATAAACTTCTGATGCAGTTCGTTGAAGGTCCAAAATTCAAGCGTAGTTGTTCCGGACGTTGATTTAGACGAATTGGATCCGGAAGAAGCATTATTTTCGTTGTTTCCCGAGCTGCAACCAGTTAATGCCATTGAGCTGACCAGTGCCAAAGCAAGCGAATAATGAAGCGCTTTTTTCATTCGGATAATCCCCCTTGAAAATTTGGTTAACGCGCTTAATCGCTTTAATGTCAAGCTTGAAAGCGCTTTACTCTTTGGATTATAATAGCTATTAATTATTATTTATATAACCAATTGAGTATAAAATCATATTTTTTATTGGGAGTGGATGACTTGATAAAGAAAACGGCTCTCTACAAACAAATCCAACAACAGATTCGCGAGAAAATCATTTCGGGAAGGCTTCGACCTTCCGATCGCATTCCTTCGGAACAAGAATTAATGGATGAATTCAAGGTAAGCAAAATCACGGTCAAGAACGCGCTTACCGAACTGGCCGATGAAGGACTGGTCACCCGCATTCAAGGCAAAGGAACGTTCGTCGCGGCGGATGTAAAGCTAGCCGGCACTTCGTCGATGCGGATTGCTGCGCCTAACGCCCTTCCGTTAATCGGCTTCACTATTCCAACCATGAAAACCCGCGTCATCCAGAAGCTCGTCGACTACATGGAATTTCACTTAAAGGAAGCCGGCTTCCAAATGATATTGAGCATTACGCGCGAATCGGCTGCAGAGGAATCCAAATCCATCCGTGATTTAGTCGATGCCGGCGTTCAAGGCTTGATCGTCTTCCCTACCGAGGATGAGAAATATAACGAATCGTTGCTGCGATTGTCGCTTGATAAGTTCCCTTTCGTCTTTATTGATCGTTATCTTCGCAATATCGAGACCTATACGATTACATCAGACAATCTAGGCGGGGCTTATGATACAGTGTCGTATCTGCTTGGGAAAGGACATCGCCATATTGCGCTCATTTCTCCGGAGAACGCAAATACGGCCGTCGAGGATCGGACGACCGGGGTCGAGAAAGCATACATCGACCAAGAAATTTCTATCGATAAGAATCTATGGTGCCATGTACCGCTTGATATTCTCCGCAGCGACCGCGCGCTTGCTTACATTACGGACTTCCTTCAAGGACACAAGTCGATCACGGCAGCTTTTACATTAACGGAGGAAATTGCCCAACTGACATCGCAAGCTCTTCAAAGCATCGAAGGGCAGACTAATGTGGAGCTGATTTCTTTCGACGATCCGGGCATACCGAACGTCGCATATGTACAGCAGGACGAACGGGAGATGGCACGTGCCGCCGTATCGCTGCTGCGAGATCAAATCATGCACGCCTACGCCCCGCAAAGCGTCGTCGTGTCCGTCCAGCTTATATTTCCTTAACTGTACGTAAGAAGGATCTTTTGAACTCTCAAAAACGATCCATTATTCAAAAATCAAGCATTATAACATAGTCGCTATTGATCAACAAGAAAGAAATTATTCATCCCAATTATTCCAGTACGTTTATGATGCCAAAAACCCGTATAAACACTGACTTTTTCTAACCCTATTATGTAATTGTCGCGTTTACATGCCAATTTTTGCAGGTTTTTTACTCCTCCGAAGGGTCTTTATAATACAAGGGAGACGAACAACGAGGAGAGATGATCGATCATGAAAAAAGGCTTTAAAACAAAATTAGCCATGTTAATGTTAGCCGTCAGCTTACCTGCCACTTCCTTATTTGCAACTGCCAATGTAGATGCTGCCTCGGCATCCGTAACGGCGAAACAAAATAAAGTGGTTCAAACTGCACTCTCGCTGCAGAGCAAAGTACAGTATGTGAACTGGAAACAAAGACAAGAAGTGAAGCCCCCTTACAAAACAGACTGCTCTGGATTCACATACCTAACTTATAGACTTGCCAATATTGGGGTATCGCTCGTAAACAAAGACGATGACGATCAAGCTAAAGTGGGCACGAAAGTATCGTGGAGCAATCTTCAGAAAGGCGATCTCGTATTTTTCTGGCTTAACAGCAAGAACAAAAGCGACGTCGGTCATGTAGGCATCTACATAGGCGACGGCAAAATGATTCACAATCTTACAGCAGAACGCGACGTAGTCATTACGAACATCTATACGAACAACTGGTACAAACAAAGATTTGTAGTCGCTAGACGCGTCATTAAATAAATGCAGCTGCTTCTAGAGGGGATTAACAATCAAGGTTTTCACCTATCAGGTCATCCCAATCCCCTCTAACTCTTTCCTTTCCTGTAATGCAAAGGTACATAACCGGTCACCGACTTGAACACTCTGCCAAAGTGAGTAACACTTCCGAAGCCTACTTTAGCGGCAATCATGCCTACTTTCATCCCTGATTGCTCAAGAAGCTTCTTCGCCTCCTTCACCCTTACGCTGTTCAAATACTCCACGAACGTGAAGCCGGTCGCCTCCTTGAAGGTACGGCTCAAATAATAAGGACTGACGTAAAATTTCTCGGCTAGCAAATGCAGCGACAGCTCCTGCCCATAATGGCTGTTGATATACTTTACAATATTCGAGATCGTTTCGTGCATGAGGCTTGGAGACTCCCAATGTCCCTTGCTGTCTTGCCTAACATGCCGGCAGCATATGATGAGCAGCTGTATAACCAACGTCTGCATATACATCTCGAAGCCCGGCTTCTGATCCTGCATCTCCTGCATGATCTGATGCGACAGCGACTTAATGGAGAGCTGATCGTGCAAGGAACATTTGATGACCATGTATTCTTTTGACAACAACGGCTGAAGCAGCTCCATATAAGAACGATTAACCGCTGCCATATAGCTCTCGGAAATATTCACGATAAGCCGCTCATGCTTAGGCATTGCCGCATTGATCGTGCGATGCAAAATATTCGGAGAGATAATAATGACATCCCCCTCGTCAATCTGCATCGTTCGATCCTTAATAAAAAACTCCCGGTTGCCCGACATCAGATAAAAGATTTCATACGTACTGTGGAAATGGCTGATCGGCATATGATGGCTCAAAGCTTTCCGATACGACACCAAAAAGCTGCCCTCGCCGTTGTCATATAAAAAATCGTCCATGAAACGCCGCTCTCCTCCCCGCCAATTGTCTCTCTATTATACGATTTCAATTCACGGACGCAAGATATGAGAAGAAACAAACGATTTAAGCAAAAAATGTACATATTCATCATGCTACTATAGTTTTATAAATTGATGAAGGAGGCATACAGAATATGAGTGCATCATCATCTAATGTGAAAGCGGAATTACAAGCGGAACTGACCCCCATACAATGGGCCGAGAAAGCTTGCGAGGCTTTAATGTTCAAATATGAGCCGGAGTCGCTGCCGCCCGATCGCTTTCATTATCATCAAGGCGTATTTCTGTCCGGCATGGAGAAATGTTGGCAGCAGACTAACAACCATCGCTATTACGAATATATTAAGCGCTGGGTGGACAGCCAAGTTCTTGAGGATGGCAGCTTCAAGAAACATAAGCCTGATGAGTTGGACGATATTCAACCAGGTGTCCTGCTCTTTAACCTCTACGAGCAAACGAAAGATGAAAAGTACAAGAAAGCGTTATACAACCTTGTTCCGCTTTTCAAAACATGGAAGACGAATCCGTCAGGAGGATTCTGGCACAAAGAACATTACCCGAATCAAATGTGGCTCGACAGCTTGTATATGGCCGGACCGATTGCTGTACAATTCGGGAAGACGTTTGGCGAGAGCGAATATTTTGATAGGATGACCCATCAGGCCTTATTGATGGAGAAGCATACGAAGGACCCCGTAACCGGCTTGCTGTACCACGGCTGGGACGAAACCAAGTCAGCAAGCTGGGCTGACCCGGACACGGGCCAAGCTTCACAGTTCTGGGGACGCGCGATCGGCTGGTATCCCGTCGCTCTGCTCGAAATGTTCGAGCATATGCCCGATGACCATAAGGATAAAGCTGCGCTCATAACGATCGTGCAAGATCTGCTTATCGCACTGATTGCCTATCAGCATTCGGCTACCGGCTTATGGTATCAGGTTGTGGATAAAGGCTACCTGGCCGATAACTGGCTGGAAAACTCCTGTTCCTCGTTGTACGTTCACGCGATTGCCAAGGCTGTGCGATTGGGTCATCTAGACGCCAGCTACCTGCAATATGCATGGAAGGGTTATCAAGGCGTCATTGATACGCTGAAATTCGACGAGAACGGCAATGTTATCATCGGTCAAATATGCATTGGCACGGGGATCGGCGATTATGCCCACTATATTGCCCGCCCGACCAGCGAGAATGACCTGCATGGCGCAGGCGCTTTCATTCTCATGTGCATTGAGATGAACCTTGCTCAATCGGTTCAATAAACAAATAAGCTGAAGCCCGCATATAGCGGGCTTCAGCTTTTTAATTTCACAATACAGTTACAAGGTCGCCATATCAATCACGAAGCGATAACGCACATCGCTGCAAAGGATGCGCTCGAAAGCTTCATCTACTTGCTCTGCGCGAATTACTTCGATTTTCGGGGCGATGCCATGCTGAGCGGAGAAATCAAGCATCTCCTGCGTTTCACGAATGCCGCCTACAAGTGAACCCGCTATGCTGCGGCGACTCATGATTAACGAGAACACTTGATACGAATCCGGCTCGGAAGGCGCTCCGACGTTGACGAGCGTTCCGTCAATTCGCAGCGTAGATAAGTACGCATCTACGTCCAAGTTTGCAGATACGGTATTAAGGATAAGGTCAAATCGGTTAGCAAGCTCAGCGAACACAGCTGAATTGCTTGTGGCATAATAATGATCTGCACCGAGCTCCATCGCTTCGTCTCGTTTGGAATTGGACTGGCTGAGTACCGTTACCTCCGCTCCCAGTGCATGCGCGAACTGGACAGCAAGATGTCCAAGCCCGCCCATTCCTACGATGGCAACCTTCTTGCCCGGACCGACGTTCCATTTTTTCAAAGGAGAGTACGTCGTAATGCCTGCGCATAATAGCGGACTGGCAACATCCAGGTCCAGCTTGTCAGGTATACGGACAACGAACTCTTCCTTTACGACGATATGCTCACTGTAACCGCCGTAGGTGAGATTGCCATCGTAGTCTAGTGAATTATACGAATTGATAACGCCTTTCGTACAATATTGTTCTTCACCGCTTAAGCAATATTCGCATGTGCCGCACGAATCAACGAAACATCCGACGCCAACGYGATCGCCTGGAGCAAATTTCGTTACGGCCGTTCCTACCTTCGTTACCACACCGGACATCTCATGTCCCGGAACCATAGGGAACATGCCGCCTCCCCATTCATCGTAAGCGCTATGGATGTCGGAGTGGCATATACCGCAATACTTGATATCGATTAAGACGTCGTTAGGCCGGAGCTCTCGCCGCTCGATCGTCGTTTTCTCAAAAGGCGCTTTTGCAGTTGGTACGCTTAATACATGGGTTTTGCACATATGGTTTTCTCTCCTTATCTATTTGTCCACTACTGCTTCTTGATACCGTTCGATCTTATAATCCAGCCGCTCCATCGTACTTTGCATATCTTCAATTCTCGAGTTTAGCAGCCTTCGTTGCTCAATAAGCAGCTCTTTCCTTGCCTCGAGCGTTTCATCCCCTTGTTGAAACAATGCCACGTACTCGATTAACACCTCAACAGGCAGACCTGCGTTACGCATGCATTTAATGAATTCAACCCATCTGCAGTCTTCTTCGGTATAACTTCGGAATCCGCTTTTTTTGCGATTGACGCGCGGAATCAGACCTATTCGTTCATAATAACGGAGCGTATCCTGAGAAAGCTCGAATTTGTCGCTCACTTCCGCAATGGTCAGCATGCGGGTTCACCTCCTTCATCTAACTAAAGCTGCCTGCCAGCCGACTACTGAAGTGTACACCTTGGAGTTAACTCCAAGTCAACACCTTCTTGAAAATACTTTATTACGAACGGCGTAATAGACGTATTGTTGATTAAAAGATACAGTGCTGATAAGATACTAGCATGATTAAAGTTTGACCGCAAAATAGAAAATAAGGATGAGAATCGATGAAATCGGAGAACGACAAAATAGATCCTCGAATCAAACGGACGAGGAAAATGTTTAAGGAAGCGCTTATCGCATTAATTCAAGAAGATCCGGATAAGAGCAAGCTGACCGTCCAATCGATCGCCGATCGGGCTGAATTGAACCGTGCAACGTTCTATTTGCATTACGACAGCATTGAGGATCTGATGGAGCACATGATTGAGGATGTGCTGGGTGAGATGTACCAGACGATTACAATCGAGGCGATCAAGAAGTCTCCCCCTACCCCCTCGTCGCATCCGGCGCTTACTTCATTTTTGGAACACTTTTATCGCAATGCCGGATTATATACGGTAATGTTGGACAACAAAGCGTTCCACGATCGCGTGTTCGCTATGCTGATGGGCATTATCACGGAGTGGGGGGAGGAAAGAAGATCGAAAGGCAGACAATTCCATGTGCTTAACGAGGTTTTAGCCTCATCGACATTAGGAATCGTAACCTGGTGGCTGAAGGAAAAAACGCCGTACAGTCCTATTTATATGGCCAATCAAATTACTCAATTAGTCAAGGGCGAGAAATAATATCGTCATTCATGGCTTATCTTCTAAATAGCCTGCATGAACTGACTATTATAGAGGTCGCAGTAGACGCCCTGGAGCTCCAGCAGCTGTTCATGATTGCCTTGCTCGACAATCCGCCCTTGCTGTATGACGAGAATCCGGTCCGCATCCTGAATCGTACTTAATCGATGAGCGATCACAAAGCTGGTACGCCCTTTCATCAACGTTTTCATCGCTTGCTGGATATGCATTTCGGTACGAGTATCCACACTGCTTGTCGCTTCGTCTAGAATGAGAATGGCCGGATCGGCGAGAATCGCTCGCGCAATGGTCAGCAGTTGCCGTTGTCCATGGCTCAGATTGCCGCCTTCCGAGCTTAGCGTCGTGTCGTAACCGTGCGGCAGCCTGGTTATGAACCCTTCTGCATTCGCCAGCCTGGCAGCTTCCTCCACTTCCTTGTCGGATGCGTCCAGTCTTCCGAAGCGAATGTTATCCCGAACGGTCCCCGAGAATAAGTGCGCATCCTGCAGCACCATCCCCACCTGACTGCGCAAAGCGTTTTTGTCCAGCTTTCGGATATCATTGCCGTCAATAAGAATAGAGCCTCCGCTCAATTCATAAAACCGAATCAGCAAATTAACGATGGTCGTCTTGCCGGCGCCCGTTGGACCAACGAGCGCTATTTTGTCGCCTGGCTTCGCGTCGAAGGTTACTCCGCTCAGAATCGGAACGTCTGCTTTATAACCGAAGGACACATCGCGAAATGAAACTTCTCCAGTCAATCTTGGCAATTCCATAGGAGTAGCTTGCTCGTATTCGGAAGACCTATCCATCACTTCAAATACCCTTTCAGCGCCCGCGATAGCCGACTGAATCAGATTGTATTGATTGGCAAGCTCCGAGATCGGTCTGCCGAATTGCCTCGAGTAGTTAAGGAAACTGACGATCGCTCCTACCGTAGCCAGCTCGTGATAAGCCATCCAGCCGCCAACGCCGGCAATGATGGCGAAGCCGAGATTATTGATCATGTTCATGGCCGGACCTACAAGACCCGACATGATCTGCGCTCGGATACCAACCTTGTTCAACTCACCGCTGATCGCCCGGAACCGTTTCACTTCAAGCTCTTCCCTGCGATATTGCTTAACTACCTTCTGTCCGCTGATCGTCTCCTCGATGTACCCGTTCAGTTCGCCCAAATGCCGCTGCTGCTTTTTGAAATATTGACTGCTGAGGCCAATGATTTTGCGGCTGGCGATAAGGACTAACGGAATCGTGATGAGCGATACAACGGTCAAGGGAACATTCAGCATGAGCATAATGACGAGTGAACCGCTTAGCGTAATCAGACTGTTCAGCAGTTGCGTCACGCTTTGATTCAGCGTATTGGACACGTTCTCGATGTCGTTCGTAGCCCGGCTCATGAGTTCCCCGTTCGCATGCGTGTCAAAAAAAGGAACTGGCAGCTCCTGATATTTGCCGAATAAATCACGACGCAGCTCGAATACCGTTTTCTGCGAAACGGAGGTCATAACATACGCTTGCACCCACGCAATGACGCTTCCCAGCACATAAATTCCTAGTATAAGCAAGCAATAACGGATAAGTCCGTCATAGTCGGCCGGTATGACCGCATGATCAATCGCTTGACCCATAAGGTACGGACCGATCAAAGTAAGAATCGCACCCAATACGGTGAACACATACACGATCATTAGACCGGAACGCTGGCGATTCATATACGCCCAGATACGCTTGATCGTTGCTCCTCGATTTTTGGCGCGCGCCTTCGGTACGGGGCCGCCGCGTCCTAGACCCGGGCCATGACCTGGCATTCTTCCGAATAATTCTGTCGACCTGTTGGGAGATTCAGCATCCTTGCTCTTAGTTAGCATGGCCATATACCTCTTCCTCTCCTTTCAACTGTGATTGGCGAATATCCCGGTATATTTCGCTGCTGTGCATTAATTGCTCATGCGAGCCTTGTGCAACGATCTTGCCGTTATCTAGAACTAATATACGGTCTGCGTCCATGACAAACGAAATCCGTTGCGTAATGATGATGTTGGTGCTGCGGCGTTGTTGCGATTTCATATGCTGCCGAAGCCTTGACTCCGTTGCCGCATCCAACGCGCTTGTGCTGTCATCCATAATCAGAATGGCTGGATCGCTTAAGAAAGCGCGCGCGATCGATAACCGCTGCTTCTGTCCGCCGGACAGATTGATGCCACGTTGACCGAGCAAAGTGTCATACCCTGCCGTAAGCTCAGTGATGAAGTTATGAGCTTGTGCGGCTTGCGCGGCTTCCTCAACCTCTTGGTCAGATGCATTGGGCCGTCCGTAACGTATATTATCGCGAATCGTGCCGCTGAACAGAATCGTCTGCTGCATGACGAATCCGATTCGGCTGCGCAAATGATCAAGGCTCATCGAACGCGTGTCTGTTCCGTCAATTGTAATCGAGCCGGAGGACACGTCGTAAAGCCGCGGAATGAGACTAACAAGCGTTGACTTGCCAGCTCCCGTAGCTCCCAATATCGCAACGGTTTCTCCAGGCTTCGCGGTGAAATCAATGCCTTCCAGCACGAGGTTCTCATCGCTCTGATCATAGGTGAACGATACGTTATTGAATGCGATCAGTCCTGTGTGAATGGCGTCACCGCTCGCATTTGAATTTTCCGTAATCTCGCTTACCGAATCAAACACTTCGTTTTCCCGATAAGCGGAAACCTTCGCCCGCGAGACGAAAGTCAGCATCGTACTCAGCATGAGCATGGACATCAGCAGCTGGGTAACATAGTTAATGAAGGCGACCAGCTCACCGACCGTCAGCTTGCCGTTCCAGCTCTGCAAGCCGCCGAACCATAGGACGGCAACAATGCTTACGTTCAGCACAAGCATCATAAGCGGCATATTTAACGCCATTAATCGTACGGCTTTTATTGCTGTTTCTGTATAGTCCTTATTCGCTGCATTGAATCGCTGCTGTTCATGCTTGGCGYGGACGAATGCCTTAACGACAYGGATACCAGTCAAATTTTCTTGCAGAACTACGTTTACCCCGTCAAGCTTAGCTTGCATACGTTCAAACAAAGGAAAAGATAACCGGATGAGTCCAAACAAGATTATGAATAGAATCGGTACGGCGACAACGAGAATCTGGGCTAGCGATGGACTGATTCGGAAAACCATCACCAAGCTGCCAATGAAAAGCAACGGAAACCGGATCATTCGAAGAATCATCTGCACGAATGTTTGCAACTGCACCACATCATTCGTTAAACGAGTGATTAGAGATCCCGTTTTTAACTGATCCAAATTCCGATTCGATAACGTCTGGATATGTTCAAACAACCGAATCCGCAAATCATTGCCGACATTTTGAGAGGCAATGCTGGAGAATATGGTGCAACCAACCCCGCCGATTAAACCGATTAAGGCGACGCCGATCATCAGCAATCCAGTCTTCATAATATGGGAAAGGTCATTACTCATAATTCCATTATCCACAATGCTTGCCATAAGAGACGGCTGCAGCAAATCCATTGCCACCTCGACAACCATCAGCAGCGGTGCTAGTAAGCACCACAGCCAATACGGCTTCAAAAATCGCTTAAGCTTCCACATTCAGTCACCTTCATGCCCTTTCATCGTTTGGATTCACATCAGCAGCCTGCTCTTCAGCTGCAGTCTCATGGAGCTGGAACATATGAATAAACTCATCCATAATCGATTCTGTTGCCTTTAACTCACCGCTAATGACGCCCTTAATGCTTTCAAGCTCAGGGTCGTTCAACTGGCGCTTAAGCGTCGCTTGAGTTACCTGAAGCTTCTCCAGAAAGGCGAGTGCTCTGCCTCTCCGGAACGTTTGAGCGCTCTTGTGGTGATGATGGCCGTGCTCCCGGTGCTCTCCATGCTCCCGTTGACCATGTCTGCCTCTATGTCCATGTCCTTCACGCATTGACTTTCCTCCTCATCGTTGTGTTRTGTATACATATGTATACAACTCACTTTATGTATACAAATGTATACGATGCTATCGATTGATGTCAAGCTTTTGATTGGGATCCAAACAACAAATAAGCCGCTCAATCCAGAGCGGCTTATTTGTTAGCAGTTATTTCCGATATTATCCAACGGGTTGCGCGGACATTTTATTTTTCACGAATTTGACGAACAGATAGCGAACCAGAGGTCCCATAACGATGAGCTGGAGCGGGAAAGCAAATACATAATTGTGCCAAACATTCGAGACATAGCTTTGGAATAGCGAATGCCCGTCTAATTGGTCAGCAAAGTATGTCATTGCAAGTCCAAAAAAAGACATACACAGCACCATGCCGCTTACCATAAAGAAGGCTAACGAAACGATCACAAGCACCTTCTTGGATTTGTCATAAGGCAATGAGAAGGCAATCTTCTTGGCAATCGGACCTACCACAAACCATTCAATTAGGAATGCGACAATAAAACCTAAAACAAGTTGCATGATAACGCCTGTGAATGAAATCGTCCCAATCAGATCATTCCGAATCAAATTGTAACTCGTCATGAATATGACCATCCCGATACACATCATCATCCCAAAATAAAAATCTTCTCTTTTTGTTTCTGGCACTCTCCATCATCCTCTCTTTTACTTTACCCATTATAAAAAAAGAGGAAGTGTCCGCATAAGTGAACAGTTTGTGAAATTTTCAAGTCTGCCATTACATATCAGCTAGCCTACTCAAAGGTTAGCCCCTTCTGCTGCAGCTTCAAGGAATAGGTGAGTTGCTCGCTCATGGATTCCGGGCTGCGGGCAAAGCCCTCCATGCTCCATTGAATGAGCAACCCCATAATCGCATTAGCTTGATAGGTAACCATCATGGAAATGTCTCCTTCTGCGACTTTAGCAATCGGGGAACTGTCCGTGATGAGGCTTTTGATTTTGTCCAGCAACGAATAATAGTAAGACAACGACGATTTTTTATCGAAAACGATCTCGTAAAACGGCTGATATTTTTTCACATGGTGAAAGATCCGAATCGTCGAAGGATCAAGCCCTCTCGAAATGAGATCCGGCACAAGCCGGTAAGGCTCATAGAAGGACTCCTCCAGATCCTTAAGCAAATGATGGAGATGCTCGTCGAACAATGCTCCGACGTCCTTATAATGCAAATAAAACGTTCCTCTATTCACGGCTGCTTCCCTGCATAAGGTGGAGACGGAAATCGATTCGAGCGCTTTGGATTTCAATAATGCCAGCAGCGCTTGATGCAGCGCTTTTTTTGTCTTAATGACTCTTAGGTCGTTCTCGTTCATTTCCTCTGTTCCCCTCTTATCATGCAACGCTATTATTCGTTTATCATACGATTTCATACGTATCTGTTCAATAATTATAAGGTGTAAGCAGCGATCTGAAAAGAAAAATAGACTACAGGCAGCGATCGCTGCTTGTAGTCTATGGATTGGATTTACTTGATATTAGATAGATGAATTAGAAGCCAGCCGTCCAGCCTGCATCTGCCGCAATAATTGCGCCGTTCACAAAGCTGGATTCATCCGATGCCAGGAACAGAGCGACTTGTGCGATTTCTTCCGGTTGTCCCAAACGAGGAATGACCCCTTGCGTCAATCTCGTACGCGAAGCGCCGAACTCGTCCATATTGTTAATGGAAGAAGTGATGTTCGTCATCGTCGCGCCTGGAGCAATCGCATTACAGCGAATACCTTTTTGAGCATACATATAACCTGTGTTTTTGGTAATGCCGACAACCGCATGCTTGGAAGCCGTATAAGCAGCGCCCGCATGAGCACCGCTGAAGCCGCCCGTAGAAGCAGTATTCACAATAACGCCTTTGCCCTTCTCCAAGAAGATCGGAAGCGCTTTGCGAATCGCGCGCATAACGCCCTTCGTGTTCACATCAAAGATAAGATCCCATTTATCATCATTCACATCGCCCACAGCAGCCATGTTATCCATAATGCCGGCATTGTTGACCAAAATATCGAGCGTGCC
The DNA here is from genome assembly GCF_052115185.1 of Paenibacillus sp. 2TAB19. Taxonomy (NCBI): domain Bacteria; kingdom Bacillati; phylum Bacillota; class Bacilli; order Caryophanales; family Paenibacillaceae; genus Paenibacillus; species Paenibacillus sp. 2TAB19. The sequence goes on from NZ_JBFRGE010000009.1 coordinate 19,922, forward strand.
GAATTCGTAAACGGCTGTATCGATCATTGTATTCACATCGTTCAGGTCGGCTACATTCGTTTTCACGGCAATAGCTTTGCCTCTGTTTGACTGAATGCCTGCTGCAACCGCTTCCGCGCCTTCGATGTTCAAATCCGAGACGACGACGCTTGCTCCTTCTTTTGCATACAACTCCGCAATAGCTTTCCCCATACCGGATGCGGCGCCTGTTACAACCGCTACTTTACCTTCTAAACGCATAATGAATCCCTCCAGCGATTTATTGAACAACTGTACAATAAAATTATAGAGATTTTTGTATGAGCTTGTCAATGTCCATTTGTTTCACAAGACTTACAGCTGTAGTATAATATACACATGTAAATTATCTACACGAATGAGGTGATCCTTTGCACAACACCCATATCTTAGACCCAAGGATTATTCGAACAAGACAATTGATTCATGACGCCTTCTTCGAATTGATTCAAGAGGTCGAATTCAGAAAAATATCCGTGAACCTCATAACGACCAGAGCGGGAATCAACCGCGTAACCTTCTATCTCCACTACAAGGATATAGAGGATATGATCGACAGCTTCGTGAACGAAATGATCAATGAGATCGAGACTATCTTACTAGAGAAGCAAAAGGAACAAAATATAAACGATTATGTGCGCTCGACACTCGTGAACTTAATGGAGTATATCGCAAGCCATGCTAAAGTATATAAAGTGTTATTAGTCTCCAAAAAAATACCTGTATTCACGCCAAAATTTCTTGAATTAATGGTTCAACTCATATTGAAAAACAACGAATATAAGTCACCTTCGGAATCCAATGCACAAAATCCAATTAGCACTGTCCCAAGAGAAATTACGGCATGGTATGGCGCTTCTGCACTCGTAGGCACCATATCGCTGTGGCTTGGCAATGATATGCCGTATTCACCGCATTATTTGGCATCGCAGATTATCAAGTTCAATCTCTAGCTGCCACGCAAAAAAAATCAGCTCTTTTCTGTCTAACATGTAGGCTCTAAATTTACACATGCTTTCATTGTGTAGCTTATATGACGAAACGGCCTCTGTTGTCGTTTGCTCAAGGGTTTGAAAACGATTACGATATTGTCAGTTCCTATTACTAGAAGGAGTGACTTTATACGATGAAAGCAGCGATTTATTATGGAAAAAACGATATTCGAGTGGAAGAACGAGCCATTCCCAGCATTGGGCCAAAGGACGTCTTAGTTCGTAACCTGCGAAGCGGCATCTGCGGCACAGACATTAATATAGTGAAGACCGGCGCCGGCAATATGGGCATTAGCTTGGGTTCCGAGTTCGGACATGAAATGGTAGGCGAAGTGGTCGAGGTCGGTGCAGAAGTATCGTCAAGTCTGGCAATCGGCATGCATGTTGGAATAAATCCGATCACGGCGAAAAAAGTCGGAAGGTACAAATCATTGGAATGCTCCGGCTTCTCGCAATATGTAGTTGTAGAAGATGCGGCTCTCGATTATAACTTGTATGCAATGGCAGACAGCATACCGCTAGAGGTCGCAGCTCTGATGGAGCCGATGAGCGTAGGCCGTCACGGCGCATTCAGCGCAAATCCGGTGTCGACCGATAACATCGTCGTTCTAGGCGCCGGACCTATCGGTCTTACGGCTGCGGCAAGCTTGATCGCGGAAGGCATGACGAAGRTTTGCGTGGTCGATATGGATGAATGGCGCTTAAGCAAGGCAGCCGAGCTAGGCGCCCTTACCGTCAATACAAGCACCGAAAGCCTACAAGAAGGGCTGACCCGGCATTTTGGCGAGACGAGCGTGTACCGCCAGAACGTGCCGAATGTCGATGTATTCATCGATGCTGCTGGTGCACCGTCATTATTCGAGAACGTACTGACAATCACCAAACCTCATGCGAAAATTTCGGTTATTGCCGTTTATAAGAGCGATGTTCCCGTTAGCCTTGCTCATGTCATGTCCAAAGAAGTACAGATCAAAGGCGCAAGCGGCTATACGCATGAAGATATCTCGAAGGTCGTCGAGCATCTTGACCGTTATAAAGACAAGTTATCCGGACTCATCACGCAAGTGTTCAAGCTTGACGATATCGGGGAGGCTTTCAACAAAGCGATCGAAGCTAAAGGAACGGTTAAAGTGATAGTCGATATGACTTAATCATCATCCAAAATAACGCAAGGACCTCATTCCACGCCTACCAGCGGAGTTTGAGGTCCTTTTACTATATCGGTTGATACGATCCGTACGAATTGGGCATATTGAAATAAAATGTGTTCCGAGGTGAAAGATGTCTTCTGGCGTAAACGAGTTAACCAACGATATTGATCGCAATGCTGCCCTTATTCAGCATCAGTTCACGGATACAGAGGATTTGTCTACAAAAAAAATGCTTGTGCATAACCAAATCTGCCTGATCCTTTACTTGAATACGCTTGTGAAGACAGATCTGATTCATACCGGCCTCATCGAACCGCTAGTGGTTAACAATCTTGATTTAGATGATGATACCGTTTCATCTGCCGTCGTTAATCGGACAACCGATCTTGCTCTCATTGTCGACGCTTTGCTCGATGGCTCGTGCATCCTCTTATCCGATAACGATCCCAAAGCTACACTTATATGCGTTGCAGAAAATTTAAGCCGTTCCATAGAGGAGCCGAAAGAAGAACAGACCGTAATTGGTCCGCATGAGGGATTCATTGAAAGTGTTGATACCAATATCTATCTGATCCGAAAGCGGCTAAGAAGCACCAAGCTGAAAGTCAAGTATCAACAAATAGGCAAAATCACGAGTTCGAACATCGCTATGTTATATATGGATGGGCTCATTAACCCGGACATTGTCGCCGAATGCACCCAGAGGTTGGCCGCGTTCGAAACGGATCATCTCTATTCCATTGAAAATATAGAAGAATGGATCGAGGAGCATCCTCTATCCCCTTTTGCCCAGTCGCTCAAAACAGAACGGCCCGATCGAGTGATCTCCTACTTAATGGAAGGCAAGTTATGTATTATCGTTGACGGAAGCCCGAACGTATTAGTTGTTCCGATCAACTTTTTTTCCTTCTATCAATCTCCAGATGACTTTTCTAGCAGATGGGTATCAGGTACCTTTTTCCGTTTGATTCGTCTGCTCAGCTTTATATTCGCCATTACATTGCCTGCCATTTACATTGCCATTGTATCGTTTCACGCAGAGGTTCTTCCTTTAGGTATTTTTTATTCCATCAAGGTTTCATTGACGTACGTTCCGTTTCCTCCTATCTTAGAGGCGCTCGTTATGCAAATCACGCTCGAGATCTTAAAGGAGGCTTCCATTCGTCTGCCGTCGCCCATCTCGCAAACCATCGGCATTGTCGGCGGTCTCGTAATCGGAACAGCGGTTGTAGAAGCTCATCTGGTCTCCAATACGATGATTGTCGTTATCGGATTGACCGCCATAGCTTCATTCGTCACACCGCTAAGCGAATTCGGAACAAGTCTACGCATATTGGGATTTCCGATGATTATAGCAGCGTCACTATTCGGATTTTTCGGAATTGTGCTTATGTTAATGGTTATCGTCATGCATTTATGCAAGCTGGAAACGTTTGGCGAGCCGTATTTCTATCCGTTTACGAACTATCGTCCAAAGCGAATTAGAGATTCATTATTGAGATTGCCTGAGTGGAAGCGGCATAGTAAGCCCGGTTTCGAGAGCGGTCACATGTCATTTTTCAAAAGGTGGAAAAAAAGTTGAGCGCTGCGCGTGCATCGATATCGAAATTTCAATTGTTTTATTTGATTATCCAAAGTCAGATCGGAATTGGGTTATTGTCTTTGCCATCCGACATGCAGCAATCGGTTGACGGGGATGGTTGGATCTCTACTTTAATCGCCGGAGCTGCCGTTCAACTGCTGCTAATTATCTATTGGCTGTTGTACAAGAGGCTGCCGAATTACAATTTTCCCGAGATGACAATTAAGCTATTCGGAAATATCGCAGGCAAAGCGTATAACATCTTTTTTGGCGTCTGCTGTTTGATCATTGCGGGCCTTTCCTCTACGCTGTACATCGAAATGATAAATATGTGGTTGCTGCCGCATACGCCTAATTGGGCGTTGCTCATTCTCATCGTTGMGACTTGCCTGTTCTTGGTGCTTGAGGATATCCGAATTATTTCCCGCTTTTTGGTCGTTACTTCCTTCCTTTTTGTAATATTAATTTTGATGAGCTTTCTCGATTGGACGAAAGAGCTTCATTTCTCTTACCTGCTTCCTATTGGTAAATCCGGCCTCCTCGATATCGTTAAGGGAAGTCACCATACCTTTCTTTCCATGATCGGGTTTGAAATCGTCTTGTTTGCATTTTCCTATGTGAAGAGTGATACGAGGGGATTATTGAAGGTCATTTCATTCGCGAACCTGTTCGTTACGATATTGTACACCTACTTCGTCCTTATTTGTCTGGTGAGCTTCAGTCCGAATGCGTTGAAGCAGCTAAAATCGCCTATCCTGTTCATGTTCAAAGGGTTTGACTATCGAATGGTCGAACGTTTGGACCTTATCTTCCTATCGTTATGGATCGTCCCGATGACGACTTCCATCATTGCCTATCTTTATATGGCCGGCAAAAGCTTAAGCCATGATCAGCGCTCGTATCGGAAATCAATTATGTTTAGCAGCGTTGTCATCGTAATTGTAGGTCAATATTTATCGACGCTGGAGCAACTAGATCAAGTCAGCCAATGGATTCAGAATAGTTACTTCGTGGTCATCGGCGTAGTGCCTGCTCTCATGCTGCTGCTGTCGTATAGTTTCAAAAAACATTCCAAAAGGTGTCCGTCATGAGAGTGAGGCTTGTCACTGTCGTTGTTTTCCTGCTTATGTCTATGCCGCTGTCCGGTTGTTGGGATACCAATCATATCGTTGATCAAAGAATCATTAGCGGAATAGGGTTGGACTTGGATCAAAACAATAATCTCGCAGGTACCGTTAGAGCTTTGCGCCTCCAGAGCCAAGGAGGAGGTCAATTTCTATTGCAAGACGAGCTCGTTCAATCTTCGGGAAAATCGCTGCTCGAAGTCGGTATTAAGTTGGATAATATGCTTGCTGGCAAAACCGTCGGTAATAAAACACATATCATTATAATCAATCAAAAAGTAGCCAAGCAAGGCATATACGAGCCGTTGGAATTTTTTTATCGCAACTCCAAAAGCTACATCGCCTCCAAGGTAATTATCAGTCTAGATCCCGCAGCGAGCGTATTAACGGTTGATAAGCTTGAGAAAAGCCCCATTTCGTTCGATATTCTCCAAACGATCACAGCGGCTGAAATTAGCACCGTCATCCCGGAACAATCGCTGTACAGCCTTTGGTCCAAGATGTTCGACACCCATCAGGATACGATTCTTCCGTTGATCAGATTGAAAGAACCGAATAATTTGATTCTCGATAGTGCCGCTTTGTTTCACGGCGATCGATTCACAGGGGAGATTATATCCGGTGAAGACACAACGTTGCTGCTGCTTTTAATGGATCAAATGGCTAAGACGGCAATCATGAATGTGGAGATAGAGCCGATTCGCACAACGAAAAAACAAGATGAATCAAACAAAGAAATGATTTCATTCAGCACCATGAAAATGAAACGGAACATGCGAGTAAACGTTGATGAAGCAAGTCAAGCCATTACTTGCTCCATCAAGGTACATTTATACGGTGAAATCGTCAATTATCCTCATATCTCGGGGGTAGAGAAGGATAAGGAAGCGTTAAGCCATGAAATTGCGCTGTCTCTAAATAATCAGGCAAAAGCCATAACCAAGAAACTGTTGGCCGCGAATAGTGACGTTTTTGGTATTGAGGGTCATTTGTCGGCCTTCCATCCAAAGTTGAGTAAGCAAATGAACTGGGATGAAGAGTACCGCAACGTGCAAATCGAGCCTGAGTTCATCATCCATATTACGGGAAGCGGTTTGCTGAAGTAGTTCCCGAGCGAAAGTCTACTTCAGTGCAATCGTCTTCGTCGCAATGTTGCTGCAGAATTCGCTATCATGTTCTACGAACAGTATGGTCGGCTCGTATTCCAGCAGCAGCTCCTCGATTTGCATCCGGGAAATGACATCGATGAAGTTAAGCGGTTCATCCCAGATTAGCAAATGGACATTCTCGCACAAACTCTTGGCAATGAGCACCTTCTTCTTCTGACCGCCGCTGTATGACGATATATCTTTCTCGAATTGCACTCTGGCGAAATCCAGCTTCCGTAAGATCGCTTTGAACAAGCTTTCATCAATGCCGCTTTGCCTTGCGTAATCTGTCAGATTGCCATACAAATGCGAGGTGTCCTGTGACACATAAGATATTTTTAGCTGGCTGCCCCGTCTGAAGGTTCCGGTATACGATAGATCCTCGCCGCAGATGAGCTTGATGAGGCTTGACTTTCCGGACCCGTTTTTGCCCGTTAATGCGATTCTCTCCCCTTGCTCAATCGTAAAGCTGATGTCCGAGCAGACCGTCTTCTCCCCATATTGGATCGAGACATGCTCAAGCTCGGCGAGCTGTTTCTTATGATAAGCAAGCTGAGCAATTTTCAACTTCTCGGAGCTCTCGATATTTTTGAGCAGTTGCGACTTCTCATCAATGGCCGATTGCTGCCTGTGCTCTAACGATTTGGAGCGTTTCATCATTTTAGCAGCCTTATGGCCAACATAACCTTTATCGACCTTAGAACCAGAATTTCTTGTTCCGTTTTTCGTCTTCTCCACTTCATGCGACCAATTGCTCGTACGTTTAGACGCTTCCGACAGGCGATGAATGTCCTTCTTCAGCTTGTCGTTTTCGGCGAGCTCGAAGTGATCCTGCCGCTGCTTATTTTCCCACCAGTCGGAGAAGTTTCCCTTCTGTATCTCGATATTCGTCTTATTGATCGAAAGAATATGATCGACGCAGCGATCAAGGAAGGAACGGTCATGCGACACGAGTATATAACCGCTTTTCGAACTCAAATACCGGCTGACAAGCCTCCTAGCCTCCATGTCCAAATGGTTCGTCGGCTCGTCAATGAGCAGAAAGCTATTTTCCTTCAGAAATAACGCCGCCAGCAGCACTTTCGTCTGCTCTCCGTTCGACAAGGAATCGAATGGCCGATATAGCACATCCTCGGTTACTTTAAGCAAAGAAAGTTCGCGCATCAATTCCCAGTGCTCATAATCCGGTATAATCTCGTCGATAACGTCCAACACATTATTCTCTTTGTTCGCAACGGGGAACGGAAAATATTCAAAGCCGACCTTGGCCGAAATGCTGCCGCTGAACTCGTATTTACCTAGCAGCAAGTTCAAGAAGGTTGTTTTCCCTCTGCCGTTTCTTCCCGTAAAACCTAATTTCCAATCGGTATCAATCTGAAAACTTACGTTTTCGAATATAAAATCATAGCTGCCGTCGTAGGCAAACGTCAAATTCGACACATTTATTAATGACATAAATAATATCCTCCTGTAAGTAAAAAAATAAGAGCTACAAGAAAGTTACTTTCTTGTAGCTCAAATAAATACAGCAAATCCAACCCGCTAAGCGGATTAGGATAAGGATATTTAGATTGAGTCATGAAGAACGTTGTAACTTTCTTGCATATAACAAATAAAACAGACGAAATAACTCGCCTTGATCGTTTTATCCATGTATACTCGCTGCAAGAAATATTACATTATTCCGTTCAACCCCAATCGTTAAAATTACAAGTATCTTACCATACCTTATTTCTTAATTCAACCGGCTTCTCGTATAGGTTGAAGCCATCCGTTAGTCCCTTATTCACATAACCGTTCCGGCTGTATAGATCATTTAGGGTCGGATTGTCAGCTATGCAGTCTAAGCGAACAACGTCCTTGCCTTCGAACAATATGCCTGAATTGGACCATTGCAGAATGGCTTCGCCAAGCCCCGACTTCGCATAACTACGGCTGATTGCAAGGCGATGCAGATAGATGGCGCGATCGTATGAACTCGCTGCATCTTCCCATAGACAAAGATCCCACTCGCTTGGCTCGCGCATCAGAATAACGATACCTGCCGCTGTCTCTCCGTCCTTGGCAATGAAGACATCGCCTCTTCTGATCGCCCCGGCTGTATCATGCGAGTCTTCCCCGCTTAGCAGTGCGCTCCACTGGGTTGAGCCTTTGCTTTGCAGCCACTTCGCCGTTTCCAGCAAGAGCGCTAGAATCGCATCCGTGTCCTCTTGCCTAGCTTGTCCAATCGTAAATGTCCCGTTCAGGAGGGTCGCTTTTCCGATGCTGAAGTTTTGTGTCATCGCTATCCCCGCTTTCTCTAATTGGACCTACAATTCCTTCGTCATAAAGGCGCTAAGCGGATCGTCGGTATAGTCCGCGAACGGCCCGCAGTAGGCGAAGCCCAGTCGCTCATAAAGCATTCTCGCTGGCTCGAAATCGATCGTGCTCCCCGTTTCCAAGCTCAAACGCTCATACCCTCTAGCTTTCGCTGTCTCGAGCATTTGCAGCAAAATTTTTTTGGCTACGCCTTTTCGAAGATGCTCGGCAGCCGTGCGCATGGACTTAATCTCTCCGTGCTTCGGATCCAGCTGCTTGATTGCACCGCAACCAAGCAGCTCCTCTCCCTCCCAAGCGCTCCAAAACGTAATATCCGGCTTTCTGAGTTCAGCAAGTCCCAGCGCATGCACACTTTCAGCCGGCGTATTGTCGTACATCCCTTGAAGATGATAATTAACCAAAGCAATCACTTTGGAATCGGATAAATCATCCACTCTGATATCCATAGCGTCTCCACTCCTACGTCTTACTACCTATTTATCACGAGTAATTAAATAATTCAATAATTGCTTTAAGAAAGCCGTATTGCGAGGAATATCTCTCAGTACTTCCATCGCTAGACAATAATGATCCCACATCGTCTTACGCGCATCCTCCACGCCAAGAACGGTTACGAAGGTCGAATTGTTGTTGGCAATATCTTGACCTGCAGGCTTGCCAAGCACTTGAATATTCCCTTCCGCATCAAGTAAATCATCCTTAATTTGGAAGGCGATTCCCGCATGATACGAAAACTTCTTCAACGATTGTATCTCTGAATCCCCTACTTGGGCAAGAATGGCCGGCATGACGAGTGAAGCTTCGAAAGCAATTCCCGTTTTGTAATAACTGATCGTGTTCAATTGCTCAAGCGTAAGCTCTTTGCCTCTGGCATTCAAATCCATTGCCTGGCCCGCGCTCATATCGGCAGCTTTCTGAGAGGAATAGCGGATCACTGCAAGCACGTTATTGGCATCGAACGCGACAAGCGACGCTTGCTCTTCAATCCCTTTTTGTATGAGATACAGTCCCGTTAATTCCGCTGTAGCGCTATTATGAAGCTGATGCAGCGTTGGACGCCCCCTGCGGGCAGAAGAATTATCTTGCGACGGCAAATCATCGAAGATCAACGAAGCGGTATGCATATATTCGAGCGATCTAAGAAGCGGCAATATCCCCGTAGGACTCAATCCGTATTCATTAACGCCCATGACCCAAGTCAGTATAGGACGAATTCGCTTGCCATCCCCGTTCAGACTATAGTTGGCAGCGTCAATCAGCGTTTCTTTCATGGCGGGAATCCCGTTTGGCTTAGAGATTGGCAGATGGCTATTGATCTGATCCCGTACATTTTTGATCGTCTCTAGAAACTGCTCCTTCTCTTGCCTGTCGTTTCTAAGAACGTCCACCATCTGATCCCGCAGCAGCTTATCATAGAAATCAACGTTGTCAGCTCGGCCTACCACCCGCCCAATAAGTCGATTGAACACCGGATTTCCCGAAGCAAATATGTCCATGATCTCGTTATACTTCACATCACCGACACGTTGCTTGCATCGCTTAAGACCGTTAATGGCACGCGACAACAGCACCTCACGAGACTTGGCATCGGAGTCATATACATTATGAATCAAGTAAGCGATGACCGCCCAATACAATTCATACGGATTAATGAGATCTGGACGGCTGTCACGATAGGTTAAATAATAAGTGTAAGCCGTAACCGCTCCGTCCCTCATATCGTCGAACATATCGGCAAAATCATCAGCAAGCTGATTATAAATTCCGTAATAAAAGGTTCGTTGATCGAAACCGTCATCTGCATCAGACCCGATAACGGAACGAACAATCAGCCGTGAAGAGGACGACTTAATGATAACAGGCAAATATAGCTCCTCATTCGTGTAGCTTGAATTGTGAAGCTCCTTCATTCGGTCTAGATCCTGGGAATGAAAAAATACATAGGACTGTTCTGTGAAGGCTTGCATCGTATCCGGCAATTGGCGCCGCTTAATATATTCGAATGCGTCGCGCAGCTCTGCGTGCACGAAATGCACTAGTTCTCTATTGTTGCCGTTCCATTCTTCTATATCCGGTACGGCTCCATCCATAAGCGTCGCACGGATCATTTGGGAATATTGTTTTTTCTCTTCATGATCCAACACTCTAGAATCGAGCAGATCATCAATGAATGGATAGGTCAGGCCGTAGGAATAACCGAGTCTGATCGCTTCATCCAATCGCTTAGCACGATCTGCTGGCAATACGGAACTGTCCATGTCGTCCATGACATGCATGACGACACCAACAATAAGCTTGATCAGCTTGCGGACAGCTTGTTCCGCATTCATTCCATCCGGAATAATCGAGGTTACGGCCCTTATCTTGCCGATCACCCAAATAGCGGCGTTTTCGATGCCTTCCTTCTGGGCCCAACGATATAGACCGTGCATGTTCATTAATTGCGGCTGCTCGTTTTGCTTCGTATGGGAACCGCGCAACAAGTGTTTCTTAACGTCGTTAACTATATCTCTTATTTGGTCCTTTGCCTCGGAAGAATGCAGCGCTTTGCCCAAATCCCTCATATAAATATACGACACGCTTCGATCCAAATAACTATCCAGCTTCCCATTGTCGCTCAACCAGCGGATATATCTGCTGTAATCATGAGCTTCCGGTCTCTTGTTTAATCGCGTAAGCATCGTAAGCAAAGAGTGAGGTTTGACATGAACCTTTTGCCATAATCGAATGTCTTCCGTCAAGGTTGCCACATAGGACTTGCTTGCAACCTGCGCCGAAAGCGAATGAAAATACTGAGCCGCCTTCACCTCAGCATTGTTATACCATGTATCGGAACGTTCGGATATTCCCACATTCATACGATAGATTAACTCACCTTCTGTTTATGATAAAACAATAATACGCGTCAAAATGATCCCGGTTACGGAGCACTTTGAGCTCATTCCTTATGTTGGCTTATTATGAACAAAAAAACAAGAGTGCAGTTAGATCTGCGCTCTTGTTTTTTTTGATTTCTATACCCTTACTTCGCTTGAATATAACCTTCCGCTTTCAGCAGTTCAGCGATCAGTACTGCGCCGCCAGCCGCGCCGCGAAGCGTGTTGTGCGATAAGCCTACGAATTTGAAATCATACAACGAGTCCTCGCGCAATCTGCCCGCCGATACGCCCATGCCGTTCTCGATGTCGCGATCCAGCTTCGTCTGCGGTCTGTTCTCTTCCTCGAAATACGTAATGAATTGCTTAGGCGCGCTAGGCAATTCCAGCTCTTGAGGACGGCCTTTGAAGTTCTGCCAACGAGCAAGAATTTCTTCCTTCGAAGGTTTGTTCTCGAACGATACGAATACCGTTGCGAGATGTCCGTCCGTTACCGGTACGCGGATGCACTGCGTCGTGATCAATGGAGCGCTTGCTTTCACGATCTGGTCGTTCTCGATGCTGCCCCAGATTCGAAGCGGCTCCTGCTCGCTTTTCTCTTCTTCGCCGCCAATATACGGGATAACATTGTCGAGCATATCCGGCCAGTCGGTGAAGTTTTTGCCTGCTCCGGAGATCGCCTGGTAAGTCGATGCCACGACTGTCGTCGGTTTGAAATCCTGAAGCGCATGAAGGGCCGGCACATAGCTTTGGATAGAGCAGTTCGGCTTCACGGCGATGAAGCCGGTCGAAGTTCCAAGGCGTTTGCGTTGTGCTGCGATAATATCCATATGGCTTGGGTTGATTTCCGGAATGATCATCGGAACGTCCGCTGTCCAGCGATGCGCCGAGTTGTTGGAGATTACCGGCGTTCCTGTCTTCGCGTAAGCTTCTTCCAACGCTTTAATTTCATCTTTCTTCATATCGACCGCGCAGAAGATAAAGTCTACGTCAGCCGCAACCTCTTCCACTTTGGAAGCGTCTTGAACGACGATTTGTTTCACTTCTTCAGGAATTGGGGTAGCTAGCTTCCATCTTCCTTGTACGGATTGTTCATATGTTTTGCCGGCCGAGCTGGCGCTGGCAGCGATTGCTGTTACTTTGAACCATGGGTGACCGTCGAGCAATTGAACGAAGCGTTGGCCAACCATGCCTGTTCCTCCGACGATAGCAACTTTGAGTAATTGTGACATTTGCTCTTCAAATCCTTTCGCATGAAATATGAATGGGCAACCTATACTATGTTACTTGCAAGCTATCCTTTCCATAAAGGCAACAAAAAAATCCCACCCCCAAGACTGATGTCTTAGGGACGAGATTATTATACTCGCGGTACCACCCCAGATTCGCCAATATGTCGCCATATTAGCCTCTTCGAGTACGACATTGTCAATTAATGCTTATACTCTAGCTCTGTAACAGGAGCTCCTGGCACATGATCCCCGTTGTTCACAGTTCCCATGCGCTGCTCTGAGTCTTTGTTCAATAAAGTACGCTTTGCTCCTTTTCAGCGGACGGAGCTCTCTGTGAAAGTATCCCTTTATTTACTCGTCTCTTCATAGCATTTCATATGCGATTATATTATCAAATTACTTTTCAAAGGTAAACATTTTTTTTGAAAATAAATTAATTAATTTCGTCAGCCCTAGAAGCCTTCCATGCTTGATGGTCAGCTTCAACCCTTTTCCATAAAACGTTTCGTTCGATGCTGTCGTAGTGAACGAGCTTTTCTCCAAACACGTCTGCTAGCACGCTAAGCCATTGCGACTCATTAACCAATTCGGTTTTTGACACTCCATTACGGTCTCGCTTGCTCCAGATACAGCCGCGAAGCTCAYTGCTTTCCTCCGCATCGCGTTGTCTTATTAGAAATATATTCATCCATGGAGATTCTGGTGAACGGCTATAATGCTCATGCTTCGGATAGAACTCATCCAGCCCATTCAGCACTTCAGCATCAATATCTACGCCAACAAAAGAAGCGTTCGGATCATGCTCAAGCCTCCAGCCTGGCTTCACGACCGTTGATTCCGTCACCTGATAACGCAATGGGCCTTGCTCATATGATCCGTATTGCATGGGCAGAGGACGATAGGGCATGTCCCCGAGTCCTACATCCACAATCCACTTCTCAGGCTTCGATTGTTCATCATTAAAATCGACGCTGAGTCCCAAATGGAACGAGTTGACTCGCGGTTCTAAACCCAATGGCTGAACGCCAGCGCGATGCAGGTTAACCTGATAACCCAATGAATGAAGAAGCGCGCTGAACGCCCCGTTCAGATGAAAGCAATAACCGCTTCTGCCGCTTAGAATCAGCTGTACGGAAGGCTTAAATCCGATCATAGCCGGTTTYCTTGTAAAAATATCTATGGTTTGCCAAGTAAGTGTTCGAACATGCGCCTCATGAAGAGCAACCAAGTAAGCTTTTGTTGGCGGCTGATGTTCCGCGATTCCAATTCGCTGCAAGTAAGCCTTTATTTCTTCTTTCGCGAGCGTATACATATGAGATCAGCCTCCACTCTTGCAACTATCCTTCTTCGACATCCGCCGTCAATTCACTTGCCACTTCCATCATCACGGGTATAACGGCATCATTGCTTCCTGAGACATAAATATCTCCGCCGTAATGACGGAATGGGATTAATGCATCTCCGTGGCTCCACATGAAGAAATCCCCTTCAATCGTCATCGTCGTCTCGCCATGAGCGATGAACACGGGCGAATAGGTGAAATCAGGCTTCGTCGCAAAATATCGTTTGCATTCCTCTAACGATATCGCTTGCTCCTCTGCACTTCTATGTTGTTGATATTCTCTTGTCACTCGATAACGCTTGCTCATCCTATGTCCTCCAGTTCAATAATCCATTATCCGATTGCATAAAATTCATTTTACAGCGATATCCGAAGGGGTGCAACATTCGACTTAAGCCTCCTGATACAATGAAGCTTGTGCCTGGAACATCACGGCATAGACGCCATCGGCAGCCATCAGCGACCCATGATCGCCCTCCTCCACGATCTCTCCACCTTTAAGAACGACGATCCGATCAGCATAACGGGCCCAGCCTAGACGATGCGAGACGAACAGCACCGTCTTGCCTGCTGCAAGCGCTTGGAAGGAGCGATACAGCTCGGTCTCATGCACCGGATCAATCGCAGAGGTCGGTTCATCAAGGACGAGCAGTCCCGCATTTCGAATGGCCGCCCTTGCAATCGCCAGCCGCTGCCATTGACCGCCGCTTAACTCACGGCCGCCGGCGGACAACAAGCCTAACGAAGTTTCTAACCCGCCTTCAAAATGATTCAAATCGACTAGACCTCCGGCTTCCAAGGCATGATTAATCGCTGAGTCATTGTGTAGAAACGCTGTTGCACCGAAGCCAACATTATCACGCAAAGTCGTTTCATACCGAACATAGTCTTGGAAGACCGCCGACGAGGATCTCCGCAGCCTCGAGCAGTCTAAATGCTTATAATCAATGCCATCCCACGTTACAGAACCCGAAGTCGGTTCATATAAACCAAGAAGCAGCTTCACAAGCGTGGATTTACCAGCCCCGTTCTCTCCGACCAGTGCAACCGTCTCGCCCGGATTGAGCCTCAGATTAATGTCTCGCAACACATATTCGTTACTGTTCAAATATCGATAATTAACGTTATTAATTATAATTTTCCCTGGCTTTAGCGGCTCGTTAGCAAGCGGTGCCGCACCTCGTGAATCCGACTTCTGATTCATAGATAAGTAGACTGCCAGATCATTAATCTTATCGCTTTGAATAACGATCTTGCCGATTGGAAAAGCCATTCTTCCGGATATGCCGTAAGCTTGCCGCATAGCTAGAAAAACAATAACGAACGTACCCGCCGTAAAGTTCCCCGATTTTAACTGAGACAACATCCATGTGACCGTTCCGAATAAYCCTATGATCTGCACGGTCGATACGAGCATGCCGCGTTTTATTTCTCTCCTGCGCGCTCCCATTCGCAGGGAGAGTGAGTCGCGCATCATACTACTCCATTTGTCGGTCAAATACTCAAGTGAACCGAAGAGCCTCATTTCTCGAACGGTTTCCGGCTTCGTGAGCTCCTCCTTCAGATAATCAGACTGTCTCCCAGACCTGGTTAAGTCGCGATTCTGCTTACGGACAACAAGATCTGACTCCAGCCGGATTACGAACGAGATTATAAATACAACAACGAGTACGAATCCGATTACGGGATGGGCGAACCACGCGACGAGAATGAGTCCGATGAGTTCGAAAAACAAACGAAGAAAAGCGATCACATTTTGCAACACTCCGAATAAATCCGTTCCCGCCACGCTCTTCGCTCTTTGCAGCAGATCATAATATTCGGTTTGCTCCATCATCTCTAACGGTACGCTTACGGCTTTATGATAGACCGCTGCTTGAATCTTCATCGTTGCTTGGTCGCGGAATTGGGCATCGATGATGTTATGGAGGGCAGATAAACCTACCCGAAAGAGTGACACTGCTGTAAAAATAGCTAAAGGCTCCCAAGCGTGTCCTATCCACTCGCTCATCTGACGCCCCACCGGATCGGCAGCACTCTCATGGAYGAACAGGTCAACGAGCTCACGCTGCGCCGCTAATCCCGGAACGACAAGCATACCAAGCACAATAGGAATAGTCAGCCATGCCAGGGACAGGAGAGGCATATGACGCCATACGAGATAAAATAATGGAATGATTTTTTTTATATTCATTTGTTTCATCCTACATACCACGACGCCTGTAATTGAAACATATGGCTATATAGGCCGTCCCTCTCCATTAATTGTTGATGCGTGCCTTGCTCCACGAGCTGCCCCTCTTTCAAAACGAGGATAATGTCAGCCATCTTCGCCGCACCCAGCCGGTGCGTGACGAGCAAAGCTGAACGCCCCTCCGAAGCACGCAAGAAAAGCTCGAATGCATCCTTCTCTGCTTTTGGATCTAGAGCTGCCGTCGGCTCATCGAATAATACAAACTCAGCGTCATTAAGGATAGCTCGAGCCGTCGCGATCTTCTGCCACTCCCCCCCGGAGGGCTCGATGCCCTCGAATGGAACGCCAAGCTGCATGCTCAAATCCTCGAACCGACTGCCCGCTGCCTGCAAGGATTGATGCAAACGCTTATCATCCATGAGTGCTGATATTTGACCTAATGCAACATTTTCACGGAGCGTCAACAACAAGCGGGTGAAATCTTGGAAGACGACGGATACATTTCCTTCGGCTGATGTAGGCACAATCCGGCCAGCCTTTAAACGGCTCCATACGATTTCCCCTGTCGTTGGAGAATAGAGTCCTAATAGCAATTTGACCAATGTCGATTTGCCTGATCCGTTCTCACCGACTAATGCGACACGGCTATTCGGAGGAATGACAAAAGAAACGCCGCGAATGGCATCGCGATTATTGCCGGGATATCCGAAATGGAGATTACTCACTTGCAGTTGCAAGCCCCCAGGCTGCTTCCCTTCTGCTACTTTTTCTTCAAATGCTGCCGATGCCTCTCTGTTTGATCGATTAGGTTGTACTTCATCAAGGTTTAAATAAGCTTGGAAGTCCTCCCACTTCATATAATGTGTTCGCATTGCGACGCCTTGCCTGATTAAGCTTGGCAATTGTGATAATAATGTCGTCAACGCCAAGAATAGGAAAGCAAAATGTCCCGCGGACAGCAATTTCTGTCCGGGCATTAATACGACTAAAGCTAGCAGCAGCCCGGTAAGCAGTGCCATTAGCAGCTCAGGTGCGACTTTCCGGCCTTCAGCTGAACGAACAGCACTCAACGTATGCTTAGAAGTCTGCCCCATTAGTACCGTCCATCTATCGCTTAAGAGACTCCCTAAGTCGAACAACCTCACTTCCTTTGCTGCAATGCGATTCGTCATCAGCTCAGAGTAATGGCGCAATAATCTGCGATCAGAGCTTTGCTCTCGCGTCATTCGCTCGATGCTGCCAGCTGATTTGCCGGATATATATACAAGTAAGAGAACGGAAGCAATAACTGCAATGACCGGAAGCCATTGGCCCAATCGGATGATAACGATGATGAGCACCAATAATTGCATAGACAGTTGAAGCAACTCTGCCCCTGTATGATAGATCTCGTATACCGATACTCGAAGCGCGCGTTCTCGCATATCCTTCACCTTCGCAGATTCGATTGTCGCTAATGGAAGCCTTGACGTTTTGCGCATGATGAGGCGCTGTTCCTCAAGCGTTCCTACCTCATTAAGGCGGGTCATGGCAAGTGGAATCGGCGCTCCTAGCGCAACACTGTTAACGAACATCAGTAAACCAAGCCACCCAGATGCCCATAGAATGGGACTTATCGGTGCTGAAGCCGACCATGCCTGAATTCGATCAATGATGGTTTTGACAAGCAAAAGCTCAAGCGGCATAATCGGCACCGAAATGAGGAGTGCTGCCGCTAAGATGAGTACGTATCTCTTCTCGATGTGATATAAAATAAATGCTGCATTACGAAAGCATTTCCAATAATGAATGACCATTCACCGCCTATGCCTCTCTACTCAAACCGCATCGTTAAAGATACCGGAATTTCCATAAAAAGTATAGACTTATAAATTCCCTCAGGTTATACTACTATTATAAGAAGCAGCGGACGGCATGCTTTATTTGAACCCACACAGAAATAAACAGCGACACCTCGCGGTGTCTTTTTTATTTGCCGCAAATTTTACAACCCGCTAGAATAAAAAAATCAAATGAGAGACAAAGAAAAAAACAGGCTAACCGTTCATAAAATGGTTAGCCTGTTTTTGATTTTCTTTTTATGAACATTAGATTTTTACTTTACCTGCTCTATACCATAGACCAACGGGAATGAGCAATAGCGACAGAACGCTGCCGGATATCGCAAGTACAGCGTAGCTTGACCCTGCTACGACCATACCGGATAATGCGCCGCCTGAAGCACCGGCGATAGCAATGAATACGTCAAGAGCGCCTTGCGTCTTGGCTCTGTTCTCGATTGTCGTTGCATCGACGACCAAGGCCGTTCCGCTAATAAGTCCGAAGTTCCAACCAAGCCCGAGCAACGTCAATGCTGAGATCAGCAGTGTCAAAGAATCTGCTGGCGCAATGGCAGCAATAAAGCCGGCAATCAATAAAGTAACGCCTGCCGCAAAGGCCATTGGAATTCGCCCGAACTTATCCACAAGTATACCGGTGAAGAGCGACGGCAAATACATAGCGCCAATATGGATGCCGATTACGAGTCCTACCGCTCCAAGGCCGTGACCATGATGCTGCATATGGATTGGCGTCATGGTCATGATCGCAATCATGACCACCTGGGTTAATACCATTACAGTCGCGCCAACAACGATTCCTTTGCGGCCATCAGCGAGCGACTGGCGCGAGGCAGACGGATGGCTGTCGGAGCTTGCCTTCTGCGACTCCGCGATGGCTTTGGCGATCCGCAGCGGATCAGGACGAAGAAGCACGAACAGAACCAAACTCGCGACGATGAATGCGGCAGCCGATAAAATGAAAGGTCCGGCAAGTACGGGAATGCCGTTGGCCTCCGCGAAATCGCCCATGACCGGCACTAGATTCGGCCCCGCAACCGCTCCGAACGTCGTCGCTACCATCGCAACGCTAATCGCTTTAGCCCGTTGCGATGGCATCGCCAAATCCGTTCCCGCGTATCTCGCCTGCAGATTCGTGGCGGTACCCGCCCCATAAATAACAAACGAGAGGAACAATAAGACAAGACTGTCCGCGACGGCAGCGAAGACAATGCCCGCAGCGCCGATGCCGCCGGTCAGGAATCCGGCTGCCAGTCCGATCCGTCGCCCGCTACGCTGGGACAATCTTCCGATGAGATAAGCGCCGGCGGCCGAACCAAGCGTGAGAAGCGCCACAGGCACGCCTCCATAGCTATCCGTCCCCAGCATATCCTTGGCAAGCAACGCTCCGACAGTAACCCCGGCCGCAAGCCCTGCTCCTCCGAAAAGCTGAGCTAGCACGACAATGATCAACGTTCGCTTGTATATCTGCTGCTGCTTTTCGGGAGATACCGTATAGGACTGAGAGAGTTCAGTTGAATGATGAATGGGTAAGCCCTCCTCTGCTCGATACAATGATTCTATGATTATATCGTCATAGGCAGCATTAGGAAATGTATTTCCCCCTATTCGCCATTCATTCCGTACAAACCGAACTAAACGTCCATTTTCAAATCCCCTTCATTATCGATGTATACTTTGAACTTGACGACAGCTTTTAAGTTAGGCAAATAGTTGACCCGCCACATCCGGAGCTCGTCGCGTTTCAACCTGTTGCGGAAGAGCTGGCCGATTCCTAGTATATCCGCTTGCTCCTCCTTCATTTTCATCAAGACGCGATTAAGTCTTTCAGTCAGCAGAGCTTGAAGATCCTGCTTGATCCTATCTTGCGTCGGATGGCCTTTCGTTTCCAGCAATGCGACTCTAAGTTTGATTTGGCAATTCAGCACCGGTTTGCCGTCGACGATCGAGACATGGTGCGTAATACGATTATTCACAATCTGTACGGTGGCGTTATCCATCACCTCGATCTTGCCCTTTACGTCCAAGCCGCTGAATATATTGGCAATCAGCGTTTCATTCGGCGTAAGACGGCCTACCATTTTACCGTTGCGTATAATGGCGCTGCCTTTGGTCTCTATGATCGTGCCCTTCCCCGATTTAATGATCGGTATGGCTTCATCAAGCGTATAAGAGTGAATGCTGCGAAATAACTCCCAGATTCTCGACGTCGCAACTTGCGGGCTCCACCCTGCGTTCACTTTAAAGAAATCATCAAGCAGCGTTCCGTTATTCATGCTGTATTGTTTTATATTCTCGAAAAACTGATCGATCGGTTCGTCGCATATGACCGCCATTGTTTTGGGTGATATCTCATTCGAGCGTATAAATGCGGTAACAGCGTCGTTCAAGCCGCTAGTCGCATAAGCTTTATCGAACAGGATCACTTTCAGATGCAGCAGATCCATCTGCGTCTCCATGTTCGAGCCGATTCGGTCTACAATATCGTTGATCGTGGCGCCAGAACCTTGGACAAGACGGAACTCGGTCCCCTGCGATTGGAGCGGCTCCGGAATTTGCAGAACGATATGGTATTGCTGGTCTACCTTCGAAACGCCCATCACAATTGGGAGTGAACGATGATTAATATCTTTATTGTCCCAGCAGCCGGTTAGCGTTAACAATAGAGTCGATATTCCGAGAAGAAGCAAAACTCGCTGACGACCTATTCTCATGTCATAACCCCTGCCTTCTTCGAATGTCGAATGCCAAGAAAGAGCATGAGCGCAGGGATGAACAGCATCACGTACACGCGAAGGATCGTATTCATCCAGAATAAATGGTCGACTGCATGCCAATCCGGAATAAGCACACTGAGTGAATAAACGAGAATTGCCAAAGGGATTAGCATTGTAACCTGCTTTACAGGTATGGCGACGCGTATAATAAGTGCTGTCTTCCACAGCAGCATCGCGTGGAACAACATGACGAACGAAATTAAGCATATTAGAAAAAACATCGATATCCGATCGAACATTAGCCAATTGATTTCGATCGTTTCCGCCGTCTCAAGAAACGGAAAACTAAATAATACCGCCGTGTTTCGACCGAAAGTCAGAAGCGGGATATAGACCGAGATTAGAAACATAGGAAGAAGAATAAAGTAAGCTCGGAGCAGCTTCGAAGGTTTGTAGGTTACAAAGGGCTGGATGAAACCAAGGTATAGAAAACCTCCTCCGAAAGCGAAGAAGCTCTTCGCAAACCCAGGTGTGAACAGGAAAGAGAAGTTGACGACCTCTTTGTCCAGTAAGGGAAACAAATAATGCCAATCCACATTTTGAAATGCGCTTGCAAGGACGAACAGAACGAGCGGGGTGCCCATAATGATAAGCAAAATGGAAGTGCGGAATATCGCCTCCACGCCGAGCAAAGCAATATAGGACGAAATGGCGACAAGCAAAAGCAATATGGCCCAGGTTGGCGTACTTGTAAGGAAGATCAGTCTTATGACCTCGGCATACGCTCGGAACGTGACGATACTCACGCTAACTAAATACACGGCAAGCGGAAGCAGCAGGATGATCGCTAACGGCTTCCCTAATTGCTGCAATATCTGTATCACGTTAAGGTTTTCGAAGTAACTGATTCCTTTCGTATAGACCGCTATTATGGCGAAGTAGAATAGGAAACCGGTCATGATCGGAATCCAATGGCTGCTCTCTGCGCCTTCGATAATTTGACCAGGATAGAAGAAGAAGATCAGCCCCATATGGCCAATTAAGAACAGCGACGTGACTTGCGTAGTTTTAGCCATTGGCATCTCCTCTTGTCTTCATAATATGCACATAAGGGATTCCGAAAGAATTAAGGCTTGCCATATAGGCGCAAATGGCGACCAGTCCTGCCACAAGGCCATACAAACCGAAACCAGCAGATAGGATAAGGATCAAATACTTGAACAGACGAATAGACAATGAGTTATGGAAGCCCACGACGGTTGAACTCGATATCGTCGTTGCCGCCAGCACGATAATGAGTAGATTGCTGACCAGCTTGGCGCTGACGACGGCCTGTCCGAGTATAATTCCGCCGACCATCGTGAGTGTCGGACCGATGCTCTTAGGCAGACGAATGCTTGCTTCGAAGATTAGCTCCAAGATGAGCAGCAGCAGCAGCGTCTCCACCAATGAAGGATATGGAACGTCCAGTCGGCTTCTTGCTATCGTAAGCGCGATCTCAATACGGAGCATATCCGGATTCACGGAAACGAGCGAGACGTATAAGCCAGGTATAATGATGTTGGTCAAGACACCCAGAATACGAAGCAACCGCGTCAGGTAGGTGAAGACGGTCAGAAAGTTCCGGTCATTCTCTACGGCGAACATATCGGTTAGAAGACTCGGCAAAATAAGGGCGAAAGGAAACCGGTCCAGCAGCAGCACGACTTTTCCTTTCTGCAGCGCCCTTTCCACCTCCTGAGGCAATTCCGTCGAATTAAACTTCGTGACGGTTGACCATTTGCTAAAGCCGAGCATACTGCTCAATTGCTGCAAGTTTTGCACGTTCATGCTAATATTCGTTTCAATCTTCTCTACGACAGACTCCAATAGCTTGGGAATGACTTGATTTTGCTTATAAATAACAACGATCTRCTTCTGCCGGTCGGGGCCGACGCCGTAGGACTGCGTTCGCAGATCCTCGGAAGCAACGTGCTTCCGTATCAATCCGATATTCGTTCCGATATCTTCTACGAATGCGCTAACCGATCCCCGGAGTACGTTCTCCGTAATAGGAGCTTCGATCGAACGGGACAATATTTTGGAATAAGGATGGTAGTCAACGAATACCTCCTCCGATTCGAACCAAATAACAAGCTGCCCTCGCAACAGCAGCGAGACGATCGAATCCTCGCTCGGATCTTCAATCATTTGGCCGATACTTTCGCATAATCGGTACTCGCTTTCATCGGGAACGAACCTGGCTGCTTGCGCATGGAGCTCATTCATCGATTCGGCAACGCTCACGAACGACTGGTAGCCAAGCAAGACGACCTGTTCGTTCGACAGCAAGATTTTGTATCGGAAAAAATCGGAGTCTTGGCCTAACCGCTTTATGATCTTATCTATTAATTTCAACTAAAATCCCCTCAACATTTTCTTGTTATGTTTTCCCTTTTTTCACCAACTATGCATCGAGTTATAACAAAAAAGGGAACCCTGCACGAAAGCAGAATTCCCTTTTTCAGCTTCTTATTCAATTAGACTTAAACTCCTCAGTACCCTTAATAACGTCCGTACATTCCTTGATCATCCCGATGGCCCAATTGTAGACTCCGCGATCGGGGTACTTCCGATAGTCGCATTCCAGCGCCGAGATGAGAAATAAATACACATCATACCATCGCGCGCGGATCGATTGGCTAGTCGTGAGCTCATTGATGCCGTCCATCTCTCAGCCTCACAATCTGTTCGTATATTTAGTAGAATTCGTATGCTTCAATTATATCTGCTATTGGAAAAAATGGTAACGAAAAAAGCAACCACTCCCTCTCGGGATGAGTTGCTCTCAGATGAAAATCAGACGTTAAGCGTATAGCTGCTGCGGGCGATCTGCGTTGCTTGCACCATGTTGCGCAGAGCTGCAACCGTTTCTTCCGTGCCGCGTGTCTTAAGGCCGCAGTCCGGGTTAATCCAGAACAGCTTCGGATCAAGCACGCGAAGCGCGCGATCGATCATGCTCGTCATTTCTTCCACTTGCGGAATGCGTGGACTATGAATATCGTATACGCCGAGTCCAATGCCAAGCTTATACGTGTTCAGCTCGAAGCTATGAATAAGCTCGCCATGGCTGCKGGATGTCTCGATCGATAT
Organism: Paenibacillus sp. 2TAB19; assembly: GCF_052115185.1. Taxonomy (NCBI): domain Bacteria; kingdom Bacillati; phylum Bacillota; class Bacilli; order Caryophanales; family Paenibacillaceae; genus Paenibacillus; species Paenibacillus sp. 2TAB19. The sequence goes on from NZ_JBFRGE010000009.1 coordinate 43,587, forward strand.
CACGTCGGCATCCATGGCTTCGATGGAATCGATCATGTCGTGGAATTCGCAATAGCACATATGCGTATGGWTTTGCGTCGTATCTTGAACCGTGCAAGTCGTCATACGGAAAGCTTTGACCGCCCATGCAAGATAAGCAGCTTGCTCTTCTTTCTTAAGCGGCAACCCTTCACGAACGGCTGGCTCGTCAACTTGAATCATGCCGATTCCAGCTGCTTCAAGCGCCTCTACCTCTTGTCTTAGCGCATAAGCCAATTGGTAAGCGATTTGCTCGCGAGCGATATCGTCACGAACGAACGACCAGTTCATAATCGTAATCGGGCCGGTTAACATCCCTTTGACGGGACGATCCGTCTTCGACTGCGCATATTTCGTTTCTTCGACGGTCATCGCTTCCTCGAAAGCTACATCTCCGAAAATAACCGGCGGCTTCACGCAGCGCGATCCGTAAGATTGCACCCAGCCGTATTGCGTGAAAGCGAAGCCGGCAAGCTTCTCGCCGAAGAACTCAACCATGTCCGTACGCTCGAATTCGCCATGTACGAGTACGTCGAGTCCGATCTCTTCCTGCAGCTTGATCCATAGATCGATCTGGTCGCGGATGAAGCCTTCATATTGCTCGTTTTTCCATTCGCCCTTGCGCCACGATTGACGGGCTTTACGCACTTCGGCAGATTGCGGGAAACTGCCGATCGTCGTAGTAGGCAAGATCGGAAGCTGCCATTTATTCTGCTGTGCGGCATGACGCACAGCAAATGCCGAGCTGCGTTTCGGCTGCTGCGTGCTAAGTGCAGCCACCGCTTGCTGAACATCGCCGCGGTTGCGGGTGCTGGACGTGCTCAGCGCTTGCAGAGCTTTCTCGCATTGCTCAAGCTCATTAGCGATTGTTGCTTTGCCGGATACGACAGCCTTCGTTAACAGGACAAGCTCGTCCAACTTCTCATCGGCGAAGGCAAGTGCGCCTTTCAGCTCGGGAAGCAGCTTTGACTCATTAGCTGTTGTAACCGGTACATGCAACAAGCTGCATGACGATTGTACGATTAAGCGATCAGCCGAAACGATTTCCGTCAATTGCTCCAGCACGGACAGCTTCTCTTGAAGCGATGCTTTCCAGATGCTTCGGCCGTCAATAATGCCTGCTCCAAGAACTTTGTCAGCCGGGAATCCAGCAGCTTTGATCGATGCCAAATTTGCGGATCCGCCATGTACGAAGTCAAGACCGATACCTTGTACCGGAAGCTTAACGATAGCCTCGTAACTTTCAACCGATTCGAAATACGTTTGCAGCAAAATGTTAAGACCCGGTACAGCAGCAGCGAACGTCTCGTAGATCGAACGAAGCCGTCCATAGTCCGCATCGCTTAATTTCGTTACGGCGATTGGCTCGTCGATTTGCACCCATTGCACGCCTTCATTTGCCAGCTCTTGCAACACTTGAACATAGAGAGGAATCAAGCGCTCCAGCCATACGTCCGTTTCCGATGCTTGATAACCCTTGGACAGCTTAAGGAAAGTAAGCGGACCTACGATTACGGGCTTGCCTTCGATACCTAGCTTTTCTTTTGCTTCGCGATAAGCGATTAGCGGTTTGTTCTCAGTCACTGTCGGCGAAGCGCCGTCCAATTCAGGAACGATATAATGATAGTTCGTATTGAACCATTTTGTCATTTCGCTTGCTGCTGCATCCTTTGTTCCACGGGCGATGCCGTAGTACAACGACAGAGGTACGGCGCCTCCTGTATAAGAGAAACGTTTCGGAACGATTCCGAACATCGTTGCCGTATCGAGGATATGGTCATAATAGCTGAAATCATTAACGGGGATAATGTCGATCCCTTTCTCCTGTTGCTTGCGCAAATGAGTGAAGCGGATATCCTGAAGCTTCTGCTGAAACTCCGATTCCTCCAGCTTGCCTGCCCAGAACGCCTCTAAAGCCTTCTTCCATTCCCGATCTGCACCAATTCGCGGATAACCAAGTACACTGCTCTTTGCCATCTTGCAACACTCCTATGCCATTTGTTAAACAAAAGATATCATGGATAGAGAGTTATAGTGTAACTGTATAATACTATATCTAGATATAGCTTTAAGCTATACCTAGATATCATTGGCCTGTTGCACGCTGTAACGCCTCTATATAGGCAGTTCCAAGCTTCGATAATGCAACATTTTTATGAGAAATCCAGCCGACATTAATGGTTTCCTCGCAATCAAGAGGCACTGGAATGATCTCGTTGCCGTTCAGATCGGCGCTCAGAACTCCCGTCGAAATCGTATATCCGTTCAGTCCGATCAGAAGGTTGAATAACGTGGCGCGATCATTGACCCGAATGCTTTTGTTATGAGACAACGTGCTTAGAATCTCCTCGGCAAAATGGAAAGAATTATACTCGCCTTGGTCGAACGACAAATACGGGTATTGCTGCAGTTGATCGATGGTTACGATCGATTGGCCTGCCAGAGGATTGTTGATGCTGATGAAAATATGCGGCTTCGCCGTGAACAAGCTGTGGAACTGAAGATTCGCGCTGCTCAGCAGCTTGTTAATGACCTTCCCGTTAAATTCGTTCAGGTATAGGATACCGATCTCGCTCCGCAAGCTTCGAACGTCCTCGATGATTTCATACGTCTTCGTCTCCCGAAGCGCCAGCTCGTATTCCTCATGTCCGTATTCTTGAACGAGGCTAACGAAGGCATTAACGGCGAACGCATAATGCTGGGTAGACACGGAGAAATGCTGCGGAGAAGGCTTCGCATTCATGTATCTTCCCTCCAGCAGTTCCATCTGCTCGACGACCTGCCTTGCATAGCTTAGAAATTCGACCCCTTCCTTCGACAGTGAAATACCTTTGTTGGAACGATCGAATATGGCAATCCCCATCTCCTCTTCCAGGTCCTTAATCGCATTGGACAAGCTGGGCTGGGAGATGAACAGCCTTTTGGCGGCCTCGTTAATAGAGCCGCGGTTAGCGACCTCAATTACGTATTTCAATTGCTGCAGCGTCATTCCCTTACTCCTATCATTTAACGTATTAAGTGGATTGTATGKGGCAAGCCCCAGTAAGTCAACCTATTGAGCTGGACTTTGTTATGGCTTGTTCTGTTCCAACCGTTTTATTTCCTCCTCAATCCTACCCGTGTCGATTCGCTCGAACAATAGCTCCAAACCTTCGATTTGACGGTTAGCAGGAACGAAGATCAACTGCCATTCGGGTTGGCCGAGCCCGAAAAATTCTCTGATTTTGTCACATGAGAATGGAATGAAAGGCTGTAATAATTGAGCTAGATTAGCTATCATCTGAACGCATGCATGCAGCGTATGACCACAAGCTTCGCGATTCTCATGCCATAAGACCCAAGGCTTATAATCATCAAAAAATTTGTTTGATAACCTCACATATTGAAAAATGAGCTCTAACGCTTCCTTAAGCTGTCCGGCTTCGATCAATGCGCCTGCTTTTTCATATAACGTATGCAGCTCATTCGTTTGGATAAGGGTTAATCCCCCTTCGGGAACTCGGCCATCAAACGACTTTACTATAAAAGCTAAATTGCGATTGACGAAATTACCGAATGCGCCAAGCAACTCTCCGTTATGGCTATGAATGAACTCCCTCCACGAGAAGTCCGTATCCCTCTTCTCCGGGCCATTCGCGATAAGAAAATACCGGATTGAATCAGGATGATAACGGCTTAATACATCCGGCAGCCATACCGCCCAATTATTGCTCGTGGAGAACTTCTTCCCCTCTAAGGTCATATATTCGCTAGAAAGGATACGGTCAGGCAGATGAAGTCCCCTTAAACCMAGGAGCAGCGCAGGCCATATCACCGTATGGAATGGAATATTGTCCTTCCCGTGAACATAATAAGCCGTTATGTGCRCATGGTCCTTCGTCCAAAACGTTTCCCAATTACCGCCCGTATTCGCAGCCCATTGTTTACTAGCCGACAAGTATCCGCTGACCGCTTCAATCCATACGTAAATCTTTTTACCTTCGAATCCTTCCACCGGTACGTCGACGCCCCATGTCAGATCGCGAGTTACTGCCCTATCCCGTAACCCTTCGGTCAAATATCTAGCAGTCATTTGCACGGCATTATCCTTCCAGCCCTTCGCTTGTTCCGCATATTGCTCCAATTCCTTCTGGAATCGGGATAATTCAATGTAAAAATGCTCGGTAGACTTCTCTATCGGAGAATTGCCGCATATTTTGCACTTCTTATCGATCAGATTGGTTGGGTCAAGAAGAGATGAACAATAATCACATTGATCGCCGCGTGCTTGTTTTCCGCAATTCGGACATATTCCTTCCACATAACGATCGGGCAAGAAACGTTTATCTGTCTCGCAATACGTTTGCTGGACGGTCTTTTTGTATAAATAACCATTATCCAACAGTTTCAAGAAGATCTCCTGAACGATGTGATGGTGATTAGCATCATCTGTTCTTGTGTATAAGTCGTACGTGAAACCCATCTGCCGAAAACACTCAACGAACTCGTTGTGATAACGATCTGCTATTTCTCCCGGTGCGACATTCGCCTGGATCGCTTGCACTTCAACAGGCGTACCATGGCAATCGCTGCCCGAGACATACAATACTTGCTCTCCTTTGGCTCTGTAGTACCTAGCGATGACATCGCCTGGTATCAAGCTTGCWACTCTTCCCAAGTGCAACGAACCATTCGCATAAGGCCAAGCTCCTCCAATAAATACTGCTGCCATCGTTTAACTCCTCCTTTTGTTTCAACGCAAAAAAGCTCACATCCCATAAGGGACGAGAGCTGTGCTCACGTGTTACCACCCGGTTTCATTAATGCCTTGCGACACTAACCTTGTCAGGTACGCCGCCATTGGCGGTTATACCCTAGCACGTTAACGGGTGCGGGTTCCGGCGCAGCCTACTTCCGGTTAAGGGTTCGATGCGCAGCTCAGAGACCATATTCTCAAGGATATTCTTTGCCCCTTCTCAGCTGCCGAGGTTCTCTGTATAAAGACGTTGCCTCGATACTCTTTCTCTTCATCGCTTTTGTTCTGAATATTCAAGTTATTATGAATAGTACTGGATATGATTTCCTTTGTCAACGGCTAATTACACCCTAATTCAATCTCGATCAGCCGTTTTCACGGCAACTACCCTCGAAGCCGGCAGAACACCTGCTTTGGCAGTACCGATCAATCGGTTGCTGCCATCCATCTCAACGATAAACTTCAAATTCAGCTTCATCGGCTTCGTAACGCGCTGAGTCCAACTAAGACGATTACCGATTAGAACAGGATCGACGAACGAGACAGCAGCTTCATCGCCTTGCTTCGCTGTTCCGATGATTCCTCCGTCACGGGTAGCTATATGAAACGTAACTGCCAGCTTGCCAACCGGCGTCGCAATCGTTGCTTCCCATACTCCATCGAACAAAGTACCGTCCGTAGAAGCGGCAGCCTGCCGCGGCAGGTCTTCGATTGGAACTTCATCGTCGCCTTGACTATTGTCGACGACTGGATCGAGTCCTTTATTTTCCCATACCGTTCCTCGTCTCTCGAACTCGAACAACATTTCGATGGCATGCGCAATTCGAGGTCCTAACTTACGCTCCACTATGTACAACGAAATGTCTAGGCCGGAAGTGACGCCGCCCCCGGACACCAGATTGCCGTCAACAACGATTCGAGCGTTCACGGGGATTGCGCCTGTCGCCCCAAGCGCGTCCATGCCGTACCTATTCGTTACAGCATAGCGACCTTCCAACATCCCGCTCATTGCAAGCACTAAGGATCCTCCGCATACGGTGACGATCGTTACGTCACTGCGGTCCATTGCTTCCTTTACGAAGCTCGTTAGCTCGGTATTCGCCGCTCTCGCTAGAATAGCCGGGACGGATTGATCCCCTTCTCCAGCCATATTGCCTGATGCCCCAGGTACAACGATAATACCCGCCCTTGAAGGATCAAGCGTTCCGCTAGCTTGAAGCGGCAGCCCGTTCATGCCRCTCTTAACAAGCCTCGGCCCTTCGGCTGTCACCAATTCGACGCTGCAAGCTCCTCCCGAATACATCTCCGCTGCGCAGAAAACCTCGTAAGGCCCGATCGCGTCCATCAAATCGAAACCGTCGAATAAAACGATTTGTACATGCATGCTGCTCAATGTGCGCTCCTCCTTTTTCCATATTGAATGACGACCTCTGCAACTAGGAGATTGGCTATGATAGCTCCATATACCCCCGCTGTATAACTTGTTTCATATTGCATTCCGAAGCCGTCGTTTAATAGCTTAGTTATGAAATGAACGAACAGATTGGTGAAGCAGAACGCATAACTTCGAATCATAAAGCCGCGATGTTGATCCATCCTTTTGCGCCTAACATGCACGATAGCCAATACCGTAATCGTCAACCAGATAATGCTCGTTAAATTGAATCCGATGCTGCTAAGCTTGCCGCCTGTAGAGTAAGGAGCCATATATCCAGCGGTTAAGCTCACGCCTGCTACAAAGAACACAAAGGCATAGCCATTTTTTTTGTGATATTTGCGGTGTTTGTTGTACATGAAGGACGAGAAATTAATCGCCCCGCTGAGCATAGCGAGACAACTAAACCACACATGAATATGCAATACGGTTAGCCATACCGATAGATTAGGCTGCTTCAGTTGGTTGACCTTATGTGCTAAAAACTCCCCCGCATCCGGATTCAATACTAAATTTACGATTGCAACATAGAACACATATATGAGACAAACAATCACAAACACCTTGTATCCTTGCTTTCTCAAACCTTGTGATTCCCCTTTCCGCAATTTTGAGACCGAACCGTACGGTCTCTTTTTTTGATAATCATACTATGAATACCACTCCAACTCACGCACAAAATGTTACAATATAATGAGCCTGTTCAATTTTTCTACGAAAGGACACCTATTATGCGAAAAAGCGATAAAACAAAACTGCATATTATTATGAAATCGGCAGAGTTGTTTAACGATAAAGGTTATGCCGGATCGACTATTCAAGATATTATGGATGCAACCTGCCTTACGAAAGGCGGCATCTACCGCAACTTCGCGAATAAGGATGAGATCGCGCTAGAGGCGTTTGCCTATGCGGGACAAGTGCTGTGGGGGCATTTTGCAGCAGCTATAGAAGGCGCGACAACGGTGATCGACAAGGTCACAGCGATGTGCGACGTATATAGCGATACGGTCAATAATCCGCCAATTAAGGGCGGTTGTCCGTTTCTCAATACAGCTGTTGAAAGCGACCATTCCTTCCCCATTCTTCGGGAAAAGGCTACCCAGGCATTCGATCAGATGATGTCGTTCATACAAGGATTACTGCAGCAAGGCATTGATAATGGCGAATTCCGCAGCGATTTGCAAACGGAGTCGATGGCCTCATTCATATTCACGGCAATCGAGGGCGGAATCATGGCAAGCAGACTGACGCGCGACAATAAACATGTTGCTTTCGCTAAAGACAATATACGAACTCTGCTTCACAGCTACCTTGTAATTGTTTGATATTCATTAAAGGGGCTGTCTCAAAAGTATAAAGGCTCGCTTGATGAAACAGTTCACTTGATGAAAAAATAGGTGAAAATAAGAAAATGGCGGTGCTGGGGAGTTTATCCCTGCACCGCCATTTCTGGTTTTTGGTCTATTGCCGCCTTCTTAAGCAGATTGTGGGCGAGTGAAAGCCACCCGACCTCCAGGCTTACTTTCGGCAGGCCTCGAAGCAGAAAACGCCGGAATCCCCGGTTGTTCTTCAGTTGTCCAAATACGCTTTCCGGTTCAATCATCCTTCGAACCGACAGCGCATACCCCTCTTCGCTCATGAGTTTCTCACGAGCTTGTTTCTTGTAACGAAGATACTTCAGGCTCACACTGATTTCCCGATTCCCTTTGGCTTTTGTACAAGCTTCTTTGAGCGGGCAGCCTTCGCAGTTTTCGCTTCGGTAGTGGCGCTTTCGTAATTCATATCCGCTTTCTGTCGTTTCCTTACTTTCATAGCGAAATAGCAGGCTACGCCCAGCAGCACACGTCCATTTGTCTTCGGCTTCGTCAAACTGCCAGTTATCCAACTTGCTGATATCTTCCTGCCACTTCTTCGATTTTTCCTTGTGGTACGTGCTGTACTTCACCACGGCATCTAGTTGTTCGTTTTCCAAGTATGCATAATTTTCTTCCCCGCCATACCCTGCGTCCGCGATGACTGTTTTCGGTATCTTTCCAAGAGCTGCTTTGACCTTCTCTAAGTGGGGCTTGAGGCAACGTGTGTCTGTCGGGCGTTGGTGCAAACTATATCCGATAATGAACTGGTTTTCCGTTCCGATCTGCACATTGTAGCCAGGTTTGAGTTGACCATTACGCATGTGATCTTCTTTCATTCGCATGAAGGTAGCGTCGGTATCGGTCTTGCTGAAGCTGTTCCGATCTCCGAGAACCTTCTGCTGGGATTCGTATTTTTGCAGGCGGGGGAGGAGGTCTTTGCGGATTGTCCGAACGGCTTTCTTGATCGGCTTATCCTTTGGTTTTTCTTGTAGTTGTGCCTCTAACCGTTTGACGGCCTCTTCCAGCTTTTCGCCGGTGATCTGTGCGGTCTCGCCGAGTTCCGAAAGATCCCGTCCGTGATGTTCTTGCTCTTCCTGGCGTTCGGACTCTTCGATGGCGGCGAACAAAGTCTGGACTTTCTCCTGCAGCTTCGCCTTCTGTTTCACCACGGCTTTGCCCCAGACAAACGTATAGCGGTTGGCGTTAGCTTCGATCTTAGTGCCGTCGACAAAGTAGTGTTCAAGCCGCACGTATTTCTCCTCAGCCAAAAACTGCAGAACGGCGGTGAATACGGTCTCGAGCACCATCTTTATTCGTTCAGAACGGAAGCGGTTGATTGTACGGAAGTCCGGCTGTTGTCTGCCTGCAATCCACATGAACATGACGTTTTCGCGGACCGCTTTAGCGATTTGCCGAGACGAGTAGATCCGCTGGGCGTAGGCATAAACAATAACTTTGGTGAGCATTTTGGGGTGGTAGCTATCTCGGCCGCCACCAGGGTATGCAGAGGCGAAGATGCTGTCGCTGAGTCGGTTCACAGCGGCATTTACAATACGTACGAGGTGATTTTGAGGAATGTCATCTTCCAAATCCATTGGCAGGGTCAGTTGGTCCATGGTATATTGAATGTACAAAGAAATCGCTCCTTTTGGAATGGTTGGGTGGTACCTCCATTTTACCAAAATGCGATTTCTTTTTGTTTATCTAGAGCAAAAAAAAGGCTGTCTCTCAGGTCTTTCATGACCTTTTGGGACAGCCTCTTTATTTCTACATTTTTCTCCTCTCGCGTTGTCCATGATGAATTGAAATCGTTCCTCGTTCATAGAAATGGTAAGTAGAAAAGCACGAACGGACGGTCAGAGTGTGACGCCATTACGCTAGGATCGAGATCTGAAGCAGTTAGAAAGGATGTGAAACGATGGAACCATGTCCCTTCCAAGGTCCAGGCAAGCAAAATCCAGTGAACGTCGGGGGGTACGACAACTTCCGGGAATCCGACACCCCCGCGGATGCCGGTTATTGGATAGGCTCGGGAGAGTCGATCGTATACGATGCAGCGCTTAATAGAGGCGTTGGCGGCAACATCGCATTCAATAACCTGCTCCGTATTTCCAAAGGAGCGGTATTGGATAGCTCGGAAGAGTGCGATTGTACGGCTACTGTCACACTTGACATCGAAGGACATCCTGCCGCCTTTCAATATTTTCCGCCGCATTCCTTGGATGTCATCTTCGTGCTGGATGTCACTTCAAGCATGATGTCTGCCGCCAGCAYGAAATTCGTGCAAGCTAAGCGAGCGATGATTAATACCATTAATCAAATGTGGGCAGCCAATCGCGATACGACAATTACAATCATACCTTACGGGCGCGACGCTTTCCGTCCCAATCCTAGCCCGTCAACCGGACTAAGCTACGAATACGAAGGCACCTTATTTACTTGGAGGAGGAGCTCGGGACCTCCCCCGGGCAGCACCCATTACATCGGTCAAATTCTCGGCTACCGCAACCAATCGTTTGTCTCCGTGACGGAAATGAGCGCATTCCTTACCCAGACGGCACCTTTGGCTGCAAGCGCAGAGCTCAGTCTCTATAACTATTATAATTACTACCAAATCAGATACAGCGACATTTACGATGACGACGGCAATCCGCTTCCAGAYACCGTATTGTCCAGTTACATCACGAATGTCTACACGCCTCAACCTACGGCATACACGAACAATCAAATAAATGCCGTTGCGAGCGGCACGCCGCTAACTCCGATCCAACTAACATACAGCATGGACGAGGACGGCTACGCGAACAATTCGATACTCCAAAATCTTGTTTGGGCAATCCCGTACTCTGAAGACACCAATACGGAGGCCGGACTTCAGGCTTCCTACCAGCTATTCCAAACACCTGGATTCGCACAATCCGACGATATTAACCGGCGAGTCGTCATTCTCATAACGGATGGTCAGGCGAACCGCTCCCTCAACCCAGCCTATCCGGGGGTGTATGCGGCGCCCGGTAATACGGACGCCACCTTCTTTCCTGCCGTGCCGGGCGAGCCATGGAGATATTTTCTTTATTTAGAGCAGACGCTGCCAACGCTGGTGGCTGAAGTCTCGAATCGTTCGGCGACCTTCAATGAAATCATTCTGGCCTCTCAGCGGTCGCAAGCGATATCCTCCAAGCTCACAGACTCAGGCGATGGCAATGTGAAGCTATATGCTTTAGGCATTAACATTGATGCGCAGACACCTGGACCGTATACGAGGCAAAATGTCATCGAACTTATGAAAAGCTGGGTAACCGCCCCTTCCTTCTTCCGTGAAGCCAATACGGATGATCCCGAATCGCAGATTGCTGCCGAGCTTGCCTTTCTCGTACAAGATATTTTGAATTTGTATGCGGGAAGTCTACTCACCGTCTACGACCTCATCAACACGGCTTTATTCGACTACGTGCCGGGCTCAATAGTCATAAGCGGCACGAGAGACGGTTTGAAGCTGAGATCGCCTAATCAGCCCGTTATCATTGACCCCGGCAACCCTGATTATACCGTCTATCCTAAAGCTCCCCTGCTGCCGGATGTAGGCGATAATATTTTCGTAAATGGCGGCTTTGCGCTCAATTTCGGGACATATCCGCTTGGTTTGCTGGCTCAAGACAGTACAACGACCGTTACGTTAAGCTACAAAATTACGTTCAATCGGTTCGCTAATGGTGACCATCTGCACACCAATACGGACGCTCAGACCTCTATTTCTTATACTCTTCCTAACCATTACGAAAGCGCAACGGCCGTGATCGATTATAGCTCAGCACCGCAATCGCTTTTCTTCCAAACGCCGATCGTTGCGTGCAAGTGCGCACCCATAGCGGGAGTAACCATCGACAAATTCGCCGACAGATCCACAGCCAAACCGCTCGATCAAGTCACTTATTTCGTGGTCGTAACGAATACAGGCACTTTAACCTTAACGGACCTTATCGTCAAAGACCCGCTTCTTGGCATTGAGTTCGTAATTAAAGAGCTAGAACCTCTACAGCAATTTACGATGCCCTCCCTATTTACTATACCGGCTGGCACGGCTGAAGGTCCTTTCAAAAACGTCGTATTTTTAACAAGCGCCGCTTTCCCCGATCCCTTAACCGCTACGGCAACGGTATTGATCGAGAGAACGCCGTCCTTGCAGTTCAGCAAAACCGTCAACAAAAACGTTGCTCGTCCAGGCGAGACGGTCATTTTCACTTTAACTGCCGTGAACGATAGCAATGTCGACCTTGTCAATGTGCTCGTTACGGATGAACTGCTAGGCATCCATACAACGATTGAACGAATTGTTGTTGGAGCAACGCTCACATCGGACTTTCCTTACGTCATTCCAGACAATRCAGTTATCGGCTCCACTATATTGAATACGGCAACGACACAAGCTGACTCCTTGCCGCCTATAACGGTTGCGGTGTCCGTTCTCGTTGAAGGCGTACCGCGACTGTCGCTGACGAAAACCGTTGACCAAAGCAGGATTACACCTGGCACAGCCCTTGAGTTTTCTTTTCTTGTTACGAATTCGGGAGATATAACTTTAACGAATATTAAAGTTGCAGACCCCATTATCGGTCTAGATACGACAATCCCCTCATTGATGCCAGGGCAGTCGACGACGATCGTATATCCGTTTCTGATTCCGCTGGAGCTTCCGCCTGATCGGTATACAAACACGGCGACGGCTGTTTCCGATCAGACGGATTCCGTGCGCTCCAGCGCTGAGATTGAAGTGATTGTTACTCCCGGTTTAGGGCTTCGCAAAATTGCCGACCGCCCGACTGTCGTACCCGGAGGTACAATCCAATATGAAATAATGATCGCCAATCTTGGCAATGTTCCGCTTAGTCCGACAAGGCTATCCGATCCATTGCTCGGAATAGACACGAAGATTGAAGCGCTCGCGGTAGGGCAAATCATTACGTTCACCACCTCCTATGCCGTCCCATTGGATGCTAGGATCGGTTCCATCATCGACAATCTGATTACCGCTGAATCTCCCGAAGCAGGTACCGTTCAAGCCGAAGCGATCGTAACCGTCATCGCTTCCGGTCTATTGCTTGCAAAATCCGTGGATCTGTCGTTCGCATTTCCAGGGGACACCGTTATTTATACGATATCCGTCACGAATCCCCTTGGCACAGCGCAAACGAACGTTCATCTGATTGACAACGCGTTAGGTTTGAATGAAATCATTGCCGAGCTCCCAGGAAGCGCCACCATCACTCGGAATATCGCACAGACGATGCCAAACGTAACTACCAGCACGGTCATTCATAATGTTTGCTCCTGCTCGTCGGATCAATCACCGACCCAGTTGGCCGAAGCGGATGTCGTCGTTGAACCGGAGCTTACGGGAACGATTCTGCGCGTCGAGAAAATTCCTAACGGCAATGTGACTACGCCAGGAAGCACGATCATCTATTCCATTTCGGTAACGAATATCGGCAGCTCTTCAGCGACGAACATTATGGTCGTAGACAGCTTGACAGGCACCGTTCAAAATCTGGATGCGCTTGCTCCTGGACAAAGAGAACTGTTTGCCATTTCATATACCGTTCCGGTTGATTCAAACCAAGGAACCGTGATCCGCAACGAGGTTGTCGTCACATCGCCTCAAGCGAATCCGGTTAGCGCCGAGGCAGATGTTCGAATTGCAGTGCCGCATTTCCTTCTGCAGCTCACGAATGTCGTTAATCAACCAGTCGCGCCGCCAGGGACGACCGTCTTCTTCACGATTACGGTCACGAATACTTCCGGCTTTACGCTGCATAACGTGCGCGTGTATGACGATTTAACCGACTTGCAAATATCGTTCGACGAGCTGGCCCCTGGCGAGAGCCGTGTATTCGTCAGACCTTTCCTTATTCCCGCGAATGCCGTTAGCGGAAATCTATATACGGACACGGCAACAGCATTCTCCGATGAGACGCCTTTCGAGCAAGCGCCAGCTTCCGTCATTACGGAGACGATTGCCGATTTCACCATCACAGAAACCGTCGACAGAAAGGTCGTCAAGTCGGAAGAGACGGTCTACTTCACCATTACGGTAACGAATATCGGCAACGTTACGCTTGTAAATTTCGTTTTGACCGCTCCGCTGCTTGAACTTGTATTAAGATCGAGAAAATTTCACGTTGGGAATGTCATACAAATACGAGTGCCGTTCACGACTCCTTTTGTCGAGGATGATCTGCTCATCGTTAGCCCGGCAAGAGGCATAGCAGAAAATGCCGGTCCGAAAGAAGCCGAAGCATCGGTACTTGTCATACCGGAGGATGAGGAATAATGACAAAGACGGCTGCCATCACGGCAGCCGTCTTCCTTTCATACCTATTCATTAAACTCTAACGCCTTGAAAATGTGTCTCCACGCCTCTGCTGATTATGCCGTTATTACCGACTGCCCTTGCAAATACTTGAACGCTGTCGCGAGCTTCCAGCTTCACAAGCCCTGAAGCATCGATCAGATTATCCCCTTGGATGAAATGTTCGCGGTCAGATATTCTAGCGAGTCCGTTCACGCGGATTTCCAAGGTCATTTCAATGTCTATCATCGTGATGACGGAGAGTGCTACACTTGCCACTAGCGAATAAATGCCTGCTTGTTTCGGACGGAACGTCGATGTCGCAGGGTTGTACTCGTTGTTCAGATCGACTTCTTCGACTTGGTATTGCACCTGCGTGAATGGCCCCATGTTTAATTGCTGATCGGCACCTGAAACCGCAATAAAGGCAGATTTACGTCCCCTGAACTTTTTGCCGCCGCACCCTTTGCGAATGACCTGCTTGCTCGTCGTCTTCTTGACGACGATTGTTTTGCAGGCGGGCTTTGACTTCACTGCTCCTTTGAAAGTCATGCCTACTCCTCCTTGAAAGCATAATAGATCTAGCTTTCTATATCATATGGAGATCAGCATTTCATAGAGACGGCATTCGTCTAATTGGTCGTAATATTAATAGAGTCATAGAGTCTGATCCATCGGATATGAACTTACTTGCTCATGTGCTTCATCAGGAGTTCCTTATTAGTTAGCAGATTCGGATCCTTCGGCGAGTAAGATAATGCGATTTCATTGTGCTCATAAGCGAGCGCCAATTGCCCGAGCTTGCCATAGCAATAGACGAGTTGAAGATGCGGAAGCCAAGTCCATGCCGCTAGATTCATACTATATAACCTGCCTTCCGGCATTTCTAAATTTAGCGCTATTTGATACCAGCGAACAGCCTTTTCATAGTGTCCGTTTTCTTGATAAAAATATCCGATACGGCATACGTAATCCGCGCGCGGCTGATCGTACTTGAATGATGCTAGCAACGCCTCTAGTTCCTGTTCCTTTAGACCAAGCTCATGGAAGCAATGTGCCATTCTACCGCAGCATTCCAGCTTTATTACATGGTGACCTGATGAATCCCCAAGAATAGAATCATAGCTTGCGATTGCCTGCTCATAACGGTGATTAGCCATAAGCTCCATCGCATATTGCATCGTTTGCCTGCTATTTAGCTTCGTGCCCTTCTCAAGCAAGGCTTCATAGATAAGCAAGTTCCGATCACTATTCGAATGAACCCGTCCATGACAGACTGCGATATCTGATAATATAACATTACCTTGAACTGCTAATTGCTCATGCACGGGATCATRCCATTTGAATTGCCGAGACCTCTTTACAAGCCGATGTCGCTTAACAACCGTTGTCGGCTGCCCAAGCGGATCGAAATCCAGCCAATAATCCATTATTACGGCATCGACAGCTGAATCCAGCTCTTCCTTAAGCGACTCAAGCTTGATTCGCTCCCTCTCATCCAGCCAGTCGTCCGCATCAAGCCATAATATATAATCTTTTGTTGCGTAACGAAACGATTCATTGCGAGCCGCGCCGAAATCATTAATCCATTCAAAGTGATAAATACGCTTCGTATACTGTGCTGCTATTGCTAGCGTGCCGTCCGTGGAGCCCGTATCCACGATGATGATTTCATCGACCGCGTTGGCAACCGTGCTTAAGCATCTGCCTAACTTCTGCTCCTCGTTACGAACGATCATGCATAAGCTTATCGTAATCAAAACGGCATCTCCTCCAATCGCGTTCTCTTCATTCATGTTATGGAGCCGATACCTGTTATGTCTGTACGTCTGCTTCAGAAAGTTGGGATTTTAATATAAAACATGAATAATTTCCTTCTTACAAGGCATGATGATATAATGAGTTTATTCATACTAGATGAGTCGGCTATAAGCGTGATCATCGGATGAATAACAAAATGAAGCCAATCGAGGAGGAAAAGAGTAACGATGTCTAAACTCAATATCGGTATTATTCTAGGCAGTACACGCCAAGGACGCGTCAGTCCTCAAGTAGGCGAATGGGTGAAGAGCATTGCCGACCAACGCGGCGACGCGAACTATGAGATTGTTGATATTGCTGAGTACAAGCTCCCTCTCTTGGGCGAAGAAGACGCTACAGAGCAAGCGACAGCTTGGAATACGAAGCTAGCCAGCCTTGACGGCTTCGTATTCATCGTTCAGGAATACAACCATAGTATAACAGGAGCGCTCAAGAATGCGCTTGATTACGCGCGCGATGCGTGGAACAATAAAGCTGCCGGCATTGTGAGCTATGGCTCTGTTGGCGGAGCTCGCGCTGCTGAACATTTGAGAGGCATCCTTGGCGAGCTTTCCGTAGCGGACGTTCGCGTTCATCCGGCTCTTTCCCTCTTCACCGACTTCGAGAACGGCTCGGTATTCAAGCCTGCCGATCTGCATCTAACGAACGTGAACGGCATGCTCGATCAAGTGCTTGCATGGAGCGGCGCTCTCAAGACGATTCGTCAATAAGCCAGGCAGAAGCCTTTCTGCTGCTAAAAGCAGTCAATATCAAAAAAACATCGCCTAATACATAGGCGATGTTTTTTTGCGTTTTTCATAGGAACACCCAAGCTAGTCTATCATTTTTTCATATCATATAGCATTGCTAGAAATAGCAACTATCATATGGGAGGAATGTTTATGATCAACAAGCAAGCATTGCGCAAAAAAATGCTGACGAGCGGGTTGAAGAAAAAATGCGGGCCAAAAAGGCACACGAAGCGCCCCGTACTGTGCAGAAGGAAAGGGTCTGCCTTCTCGGCGATCGCAACCGATGCACAACCCATCGGTAGCACAGGTGTAGTTCAAGTGTTATTTGATCGAGAGCTGTTCGACCTTGCGAACGAATACAATCCAGCAACCTCCATTTTCACTCCGAAGCGGAGCGGCGTTTACGTCTTCTTCGCAAGCATGAATTATCGGCCTTCAACGGAAGATGCTGGTGTCGTATCACTAGCTATTGTCGCAGGAAGTCGAGACATTCAATTCGACTCGGAACCCATTGATCCAATCAACGGCAATCAATTGGACGTAGCTGGCATAGCGAATCTCAGAGCTGGCGAACGCGTTGCCGTACTTGCGGTTGTTAGTGCGGGAAGTGGAGTCATTGAGCCATTCGGCACACGCTTCGAAGGTTCTAGAACTCAATAATTGGACGCAGCTTGCTTTCGATTTCTTCGCGCCTTCCTTCCAGGAACGGAGGCAACGATAACGGCTCGTGCAATACGTTGGTATCATCGCTCACTTCGTAGCCTGGACCTTCGTCTGTAGCAAGCTCGAATACGATGCCGTTTGGATCCCAGAAGTAGAACGAAGTAAAGAAATGACGATCGAGAATTCCTGTGTTTTTGAAACCTTCAGCCGCTATGCGGGATGCCCATCCTTCCAGTTCTTCCTTATTGGCTATTCGAATCGCAACATGATGCACGCTTCCTCGTCCCGGCCTTGCTTTGTCTTCGAGCGCCGATTCCTTCACGTGAATTTCCGTGCTGAGACCGCCCTTACCTGTCTCGAAGATCGATACATCATGCCCCCCATCCCCCAACGCTTTTGCGCTGCGGGTTTTTTTGTATCCTAATAGCCGCTCCAGCACATCAATCGTCTTAGCACTTTCGCTCACGCTCAATACGGCCGGACCAAGGCCAATTATGGCATTATGAGCAGGAATATCTTCAACCTGCCATGCAGCGTATGCCGGGTAAGGCTTGTCGCCTTGGACCGAGACGAGATGGACGGTGAGATCGTCGGGGTCAGAAAACGTCAGCGAAGCTCGTCCTTCCTCATGAACGATATCGCCAACCGACACTTGGCTGCTTTCAAGACGAGCTTTCCAGAAGGACAGCGCATCATCGCTTGGTACCGCTAGCGAGATAGAGGATATGCTGTTCGTCCCCTTGCGTGCATGCCCGGCATTTGGCAGCTCGAAGAAAGTAACCCCCGTCCCCGGCGATCCGAGCTTATCCCCGTAGAATAGATGATACATCCCCACATTGTCCTGATTAACCGTCTTTTTCACAAATCGCAAGCCCATTACTTTCGTATAGAACGCCACGTTCGTTGAAGCGTTCTTCGTAAACATCGATACATGATGCTGTCCAATAATCGGTTTCATGCTTATCTTCCTTTCTATTCCTTATAGCTTCTATTATACAGAAAGAACCCGTGAAGCATATCGTTCACGGGTTCAGAGGTGAAGCTTATTGATTAAGCATGGAACTGCTGCCCATCCAGCACTTCCGGTACATAACCGGCACGGATAACGAAGTCGCCGAAGTACTCGTTGGCTTTGCGTTCCTGTGCGTATCTAGCAAAGATCGGCTGCAGGGAATCGAGAATCTCAGCCTCTCCGATATTCTCTTTGTACAGCTTGTTCAAACGATGACCCGTGAAGCTTCCGCCCAAATACATATTGTATTTGCCTGGCGCTTTGCCGATGAACGAAAGCTCAGCCAACATCGGACGAGCGCAGCCGTTCGGGCAGCCCGTCATACGAATGACGATTTCTTGATCTCTAAGGCCAAGCTCCTCCAGCATCGGATCGAGCTTATCCATCAACGTCGKAAGGTAACGCTCCGACTCCGCCATTGCAAGTCCGCAAGTCGGAAGCGACACGCATGCCATTGAATTTCTACGCAACGCGGAGAAGTGAAGGCMGTCTGTTAAGCCATATTCGCTAGCCAGCGCCTTAATCTTCTTCTTGTTCGCCGTAGTGACATTGGCAATAATCAAGTTCTGATTACCCGTTAAGCGGAAGTCGCCGGTGTGGATCTTGGCAATTTCGCGCAAGCCTGTCATCAGACGGTTGTCGCCGTTATCCATGACACGACCGTTCTGAATGAACAGCGTCAAATGCCATTTGTTGTTGCTGCCTTTGACCCAGCCGTAACGATCGCCGTTGGAATCGAATTCGAACGAACGTGCTTCTTCAAGCTTCCAGCCAAGACGCTCATGCAATTCATTAACGAACCAGTCGAGACCGCGATCGTCGATCGTGTATTTGAAGCGCGCGTGCTTACGAACGGCGCGATCACCATAATCGCGTTGAATCGTAACGGTTTTCTCTGCAACGTCAATAGCCTGCTCCGGCGTACAGAAGCCGATGACCTTCGACACTTGCGGATACGTCTTCGGATCGCCATGGGACATCCCCATGCCGCCGCCAACGCTAATATTGAAGCCCTTCAGCTTGCCGTCTTCGACGATCGCAATATAACCAAGGTCCTGCGAGTAAACGTCAACATCGTTGGACGGTGGAATGGCAATACCGATCTTGAACTTACGCGGCAAATACACTTTGCCGTAGATCGGCTCTTGCTCTTCGCCGTCTTGAAGGCTGTCTACGACCTTCTCGCCGTCAAGCCAAATCTCATGGTATGCTCTCGTACGCGGATCCAAATGCGTGCTGATCTTGTTCGCCCACTCGTACACTTCGCCATGAATGTCGGATTGATACGGATTCGGGTTGCACATGACGTTACGGTTAACGTCGCCGCAAGCCGCAAGCGTACTTAGCAGCGAATCATTCACTTCGCGAATCGTGTTCTTGAGATTCCATTTCAGGACGCCATGCAGTTGGAACGATTGGCGCGTCGTTAGACGGATTGTTCCGTTAGCATATTTGTGTGCAACGGTATCCATCATCAACCATTGCTCCGGTGTAACAACGCCGCCTGCAGCGCGTACGCGCAGCATGAACTGATACGCCGGCTCAAGCTTCTGCTTTGCTCTCTCGTTCCGCAAGTCGCGGTCATCCTGCATATAACTGCCGTGATGCTTCATGAGACGGTTGTCATCCTCAGGAATCGAACCGGTAATCGGGTCCTTCAGCGTCTCTTCAAGACTACCCCGCAAGTAATTGCTTCGAATTTTGATATGCTCGACGTCGCTATGCGGAGCATCGTGCGGAGGATAAAACTCTTTTTTCGACATGCTTGCTATTCTCCCCTCGCGATCAGGAAACGTCTAGTAGACGTCCCGCTGATAACGTTTCTGTTGTTGCAACTGTGCCATATATTCCGTTGCTTGTTCCGGGCTTAACCCGCCGTGACGTCCGATGATCTCAAGCAAGGCTGCATGTACGTCATGCGCCATTCTCTTCTCATCGCCGCATACGTAGACGTGAGCGCCCTCTTGAAGCCATTTGTACAACTCTTCGCCCTTCTCGAGCATCCGATGCTGAACGTATACCTTCTCTGCCGTATCGCGGGAGAATGCTACGTCCATTCGCGTCAATACGCCGTCCTTCAGCCAACGCTGCCATTCCACTTGATATAGGAAATCCGTCGCAAAATGCTGATCGCCATAGAACAGCCACGATTTGCCTTCTGCCCCTGCCTCTTCGCGTTCGCCAAGGAATGCTCTGAACGGAGCGACGCCTGTACCAGGTCCGATCATAATGATCGGCGTGTCCGTGCTCTCCGGCAGCTTGAAGTTCGGATTGTTCTGAATGAAGATCGGGAGCTTGTCGCCCGCAGCTACACGTTCTGCAAGCTGTACCGAGCAGACGCCGTTGCGCTCTCTTCCGTTCGCCTCATAACGAACCGAACGAACGGTAATATGCACTTCTTCAGGGTTTGCGTTCAAGCTGCTTGAGATTGAATACAAGCGAGCTGGGATTTTGCGAAGCAAGGAGACGAATGACTGTGTAGACAATCCCTTAAGCGAATAATCCTTCACAAGATCGATCAAGTCGCGTCCATTAAGGTATGCCTTAAGCTTCTGCTCTTGTCCTTCGCCAACGAGTTCTGTCAGCTCTGCATTAGAAGTTGTCTCAGCGAACTGCTTAAGCAGCGGCTTCGTCAATACAGTAATTTCATAATAAGAGATCAGCGCATCACGCAATGCACGCTGCTCGCCATTTTTGTTGACGGTTACCTTCTCGTCAGCTTTCCAACCCATTAAAGCGATTAGCTCGTCGGCAAGAGCCGAGTCGTTCTCAGGTATGATGCCGATGCTGTCGCCCGGCTCATAAGTCAAGTCGGAGCCTTCCAGCGATATTTCAACATGGCGAGTCTCACGGTCGGAGCCGCGCCCGTTCAGATTCAAGTTCTCAAGCACTTCCGCTTGGAACGGATTCGCTCTCGAATATTCCGATTCAACTGCAACCGCTGCCGGTTGACCGACTGCACTGCCCGCCGCTTGTGTTGCAACGCCAGATTGCGCTTGCACTAGCTTCGCTAATGCGCCAGATACTTGAGACATCCATTCCGTAGCCGTCTCATCGAAGTCAACATCGCAATCCGCACGTTCGACAAGTCTTGTACCGCCTAGCTCCTCGAGGCGTTTGTCGAAGTCTTTGCCGGTTTGGCAGAAGAACTCATAAGACGTATCGCCTAGCGCTAGTATCGAATACTGCAAACCTTCCAATTGCGGAGCGCGCTTGGAATGCAGGAATTCATGGAATGAAATTGCCGTATCGGGCGGTTCGCCTTCGCCGTGCGTACTTACGACGATCAGCAAATGACTGATTTTCTTCAGATTGTTAGGCTTGAAGCTGTTCATCGAAGCCGTTGTTACTTCGAAGCCTTCGCCTTCCAAACGCTTCGCCATCTTCTTCGCCAGCTTGTCGCTGTTGCCCGTCTGCGAGCCGAATAAGATCGTCACGTCTTTGGCAACGGGTGCGAGTGCCTGTACTTGAGCTTGGCCTGCAGCTTGCGGAGCTTCTGCTATCGCAACAGCCGAACCCGCCGAGACCAAGGCAGCGCTTTGCGCAGCCGATAAATAACCACTTAACCAAATACGTTGATAATCCGTCAGAGTCGGCAGAAGACGGTTAAGCCAATCTGATTGCTCTTGATTAAACGGACTGTTTGTTGCCTGGATTTCCAATAGTATCCACCTCGCGCAGCTTCCTGTTTAGAATTGCTTCATTTTTTTCATTATTCGACATTAATCGCATTGAATCTTTCATTACATGACCGTACCATAACTATCGCTATGCGGGCAATTTAAATGAATTTATAACTATTATTAGTTATTCTGATAAAAGGCAATTCCCTTCAAATGGAAGGTTACGCTTGCGGTCCAAAACGCTTCAGATTTCTCTCGCGCGCACGCTCCTGCTCGACCTCGCGATTGCGCGGTTCGGCGCTCGTAACGAGAGAATCCATTAACTGCCGCGCTATGACTGCTATGTCATCGACTGCCTTATGAAATGCTTCTTCGTTCGCCTTGGAAGGCGTATGAAAGCCAGACAGCTTCCGAACGAATTGAAGCGAAGCTTCATGAATTTCTGAATCAGCGACCGGAGGTTCAAAGTTGAATAACGTCTTAATATTTCTGCACATCGACTATTCCCCATTCCTTGACGTACAGGAAAGTATATGATTTTCTCATATATTTTCTATACGTTTCGACGAAACGCTGGCGTCTATAGAAAGGACGCCGTCAGCGGTTTCTTCTTATCCGACTTCACTACTACATCCTACTACATTCTGCTGCTGTAATCTAGCCATTTCCTACAAGATTAGTGTGGATTCGACTTGACTTTTATCCTTTAGCTCTGGACAACGACCGCTTGCCCGAATAAGAGCTGTACATTCTCCAACCAGT
The DNA here is from genome assembly GCF_052115185.1 of Paenibacillus sp. 2TAB19. Taxonomy (NCBI): domain Bacteria; kingdom Bacillati; phylum Bacillota; class Bacilli; order Caryophanales; family Paenibacillaceae; genus Paenibacillus; species Paenibacillus sp. 2TAB19. The sequence goes on from NZ_JBFRGE010000009.1 coordinate 66,091, forward strand.
CAGCAATGCTGCTGCGAGGCATATACATGCCGACACGGTGAATACGGTGTGCATGCCGCTTAAGAACAGCTCCGGACGATCCGGGACCAAACCTGTAACCCGGTATCCGGCTTCCCTGCTCATGACGTGGAATAAAATAGAAGTTGCTAATGTTATGCCTACAACCATGCCGACATTGCGTACAAGCGAATTGACGCTGCCAGCCGATCCGAGCTGCGTACGCGGAACTTGCGACATAATAAGCGAATTGTTCGGCGATTGGAACAAGCCGCTTCCGATGCCGATCATTCCTATCCAAAGTCCTACTAATAAAATGGAGCTTCGTTCATGCAGTCTAGCCAAGCCAAACTGAGCGATGAACATTACGATAAGCCCGGCGAAAGTGAGCAGCTCCGAACCGATCTTGTCGGACAACGCCCCGCTTAGGGGAGAAACGACAACCATGCATATTGGAAGCAGCATGAGAAGCAGTCCTGCCTCGAATGGCGATAAGTTCAACATATTTTGCGTATAGAACGGTGCAATGATGTTCACGCAGAAGTTCGAAGCGAAAACAAGGAAACCGCATAGAATACTGACCGAGAACATCTGGTTTTTGAACAGAGACAATTGAAGCAACGGCTCTTCCCTCGTTGCCTCGATCCGTAAGAATACCACGAATGCAATTGCTGCAACGGCTAACGATATAATAATCCATGCATTTCCATAACCTGTCTGCTGCCCAAGCAATAGACCGGCGAACAAGGTAAGGATGAAGAGCGCGAACATGGAGCTGCCAGGAACGTCGATCTTGGACTTTACTTTGACCAAGTCGACAGGCAGCACCTTCCAGCCCATTACGAGTGCAATAAGGCCGATCGGCACATTAACCCAAAAGATATATTCCCACCCGATCGAGGAAACGATAATGCCACCTAGACTCGGTCCCGCAATACTGCCAAGCGAGACGAAAGTGCCTATTAATCCAAGCGCCTTGCCGCGTTCCTTAGCTGGGAAAATATCAGTAACAATGCCTTGGCTGTTTGCCATCGTCATCGAAGCGCCTATTGCTTGAATAACTCTGGATACAATAAGGAAAGGCAGCGACTCGCTGAATCCGCAGAGCAGCGATCCAATGATGAAGATGACCGTACCGAGTTTGAACACTTTTATTTTGCCAATCATATCTCCAAGCTTGCCGAAGAAAAGGATCGCCGCACATATCGCCATGAGATAAGCTGTCGTTACCCACTCAATCTCGGCAATAGGCAGACCGAGGTCATCCGATAACGCCGGCAATGCAATATTAACGATGCTGCCGTCCAACGTCGCCATAAACGTGAATAAATTAAGGACGATAAGGATAATCCACCGTTTCTTCTGAACGGCGGCGTCCTCTTGATAAGTGCTCATATTCGTCTTCATTTAAAACGCCTCCTATATGTGATTCGCAATTTGTTGCGTGCGCAACTATTATCGACGTTATTGTATCACCAGTTAGTTGCGCGCGCAACAAAATTCAGTTAAACTAACGGCAGACGTTAGTGGAATGAGGTGTCAAGTTGAAAAATGAACCGATCGGCAAGCTAATTTCTTATATTCACAGGCAAAATCAGAAGGAGCTTAATAAGCATTTTACTCCCTACGGGATCGGAAGCGGCGGCCAGTATAGCTTCTTGAAAGCAGTTCTTGGGACACCGGGGGTAAATCAGGATCAATTGACCCAACAATTGAATTTCGATAAGGCGACAACCGCTAGATCGCTCAAGCATTTGGAATCGGAGGGATATATCGAGCGGAAGCCAGATCCTAACGATCGAAGATCGCTGCTTGTATACCCTACGTCTAAGGCTGAGCAATTTCGGCCTACGCTGCAGCGCATTTTGGACGAAACGAACAAAGTGATGCTTTCGCATTTGAATAACGAAGAGGAAGATCAGATCATCTCTCTGCTCCAGAAAATACGACAAGGGTTTCATGAGTAATGAAGCCTCTTTGTAATCATTTGCGTGAAATCATTTACCTATCCGCACAACTAGGCATATAGTGGAGCATCTACACGCGGAAGGAATAATGAACATGCATCCATATTCATATCCATATGGCTACTCTAATGTTGGCTACGTGCATAACCCGTTACACAATCGTTACCCCATGCTACCTCTACTAGCCTGGCCAACAAATGCTCAAGTATCGGATACAAGCATCGGGTATGAGCACATCCAGCGGCTAACCTTCGTGCTTGTGCACGGCTCCTGGGCAGATGCCACCTTCTGGCATCCCATTGCCGAGCAGTTAAGAAGAATGGGCCACGCCGTCTATACGCCGAATTTGCCGGGTCACGGCTCTGATCCCAATAAAAATGTCACGCATCAGATGATTATCGACTCCGTGACGAACGATATCGTATCGCATCAACTGAAGGATATTGTTCTCGTTGCCCATAGCTTCGGCGGGACAGTTATCCAGAAGGTAGCCGAACGAATTCCAGATCGGCTTAAGCGGCTTGTCTTCATGAACGCCTTCGTCTTGGAGGACGGCCAAAGCTTGTCCGAACAATTCCCACCTCAGGCGCTTGCGCTGTTCGAGCAGCTTAGACAGAGCTCCAAAGACGACACGATTACACTCCCCTTCCCGCTCTTCCGGGAAAACTTCACGAACTTAGCCAGTCTCCAGCTCGCAGAACAGCTGTATCGCACAACTACTCCCGAGCCAGCAGTCCCTGCTTTCACGAAGCTTGATCTCAAGAAGTTTTACAGTCTCCCTACGCCTAAGAGCTATTTGTATTTAACCACGGACAATCTACTTCCCCAGACCGACCAATACAGCTTCCACCCGCTTATGTCGAACAGACTCGGTCTGCATAGGCTCATTAAGATGCCTGGCGATCATATGACGACACCTAAGACACAACCGAAGCAAGTTGCTTGGAAGCTGTATGAGGCAGGCCGGGACTAAATCACGATTTAGAAATAAGAAAAGGCTATCATGCAAAGTCTGTTAGGACTTTGCATGATAGCCTTCGTCTCGTTTCTGAACAACTAGCCTTTAATCGCTTTGGCGATCATCTCGGCGAAATAGATTGCKCCTTCCTTGCCTAAATGGACGCCGTCCTTATTGAACAATTGTTCCTTGTCCTTGCTTGCCGAATACCAATCAATCAGCGATACATTATCGTATTTCTCGGCAGCTTCTGCGAGCGTCTTGTTCACATCATCCTGCCACTCGCGCGGTACGCGTGTATTAATGAGCATAATACGGCGTTCCGAACCGATGGCGTCCAGCAAAGCGTTCAACACCTTCGGCTTGAATGAGCCATTCGTTCCTAGCTCAAGAATGACGATATCACCTAGTCTGCCGCTTTGGATGAAAGCATCGATGACCTCGGATGCATGCGCCATTTGTCTCCCGACCTTGCCATCGACCGTTAAGTTGGGGAATTGCTTCTCCAAATAAGGTGCAGCATTCAGAATAACCGAGTCGCCAATAATCGTGATATCGTCCTTCACAACCTGCTCCTGCTGAGAACCGTTCGGCGTAGTCGTCGGCTGCGTAAGCGGCGGAGCTTCAGTAGCTGGATGATCCGAAGGGTCTGTTGCATCCGGCTGCGGTGTGCTTGTAGGCTTCGTCGTCGGTACCGGCTTCTCCGTAGGCTGCTCCGCAGGAGGTTTGCTTGTGGGCTCAGGCTTGTAACCGGCATGCGTTCCGTCTCCCGGCTCATTGGGCGGCAGGCTAGGCATCGGCGTGTTGACTACTTCGCTGTACGGCGGTTCTGGTATCGAGCCAGCAGGCAGTGCAGCCTCATGCAGCAGCTCTGCATGACTAGCGTAGGATACCGACACCGTCACTAACAACGCGGTAGGCAGTAACATCATCATTTTGCGGAAGTTAAAGCTTAGCAGCATCGCGTTGCTTCTGAGCTCAGCGAACAGCTTCGTGAGCGCACCTCTGCGAATCGGCTCTTCGATATAACGCCATGACAATTCGGCAATTGCCAGTGTTGCTGCTACCTGGAGCAACGCTCTTACCGCGTGGAATTCCCCGAATTGCGCTTGCGGCGTACTAAGTACGATAATCGGATAATGGTAGAGATAAATGCCGTAGGAACGAACGCCAAGCCACCTCAGCGGCTTAAATCCTATAAGATTGCCGAGCTTCACGGCAGGATGCACGATTGCGGCCACAACGGCCGCTGTCGCTATGGAAGCGACAACCATACCGCCTTGATATAAGAAAGAATCATATTCTTTCGTCATTACAATCATCGCGATCATAATACCGAGTCCGATCGAACCAAGCGTATTCAGAGCGACCCGCGATCTCATGGAAATGTTGACCGCAAGTCTTCGGCTGGGCCATACAATAGCAAGCGATGCGCCGATCAGCAGCGAGAACGCTCTTGTGTCCGTTCCGTAATATACACGGCTAGGATCTTCGCCCGGCGAGTAGAGCAGCGTCATCAGACAAGCCGATATAGCTGTTGCAGCGATCGTCCACGATAGCAGTTGACCGCGCATACGCGCGATATGCAGCCCCCCTAACAGCAAAAGAGGCCATAGGAGATAAAATTGCTCTTCTACCGCCAATGACCAGAAATGACCAAGCGGTGATGGAGGTCCAAAAGATTCAAAGTACGATACGTCGTGAAAGATCAGCCACCAATTGCTTATATAGAGCAGCGCCGAGCCAATATCTCCTCCAATGGAGTAAAGCCTGCCCGTATCGGTTAAAAATAACCATAGTGACACTAAGGCGAGCATAATGAACATAGCCRGGAGCAATCTGCGCGCTCTTCGAAACCAGAAGGTTTTGAAATCAATTCGTTTGTGCTCGGACCACTGCGCAAGCAGCAGATCCGTAATGAGATAGCCGGATAAGACGAAAAACATCGTTACTCCTAACAAACCGCCAGGTGTCCAATCAAAGCTTACATGGTAAGCGATTACCGCAAGAACGGCGATCGCTCGAAGGCCATCAAGGCCAGGGATATAACGGGAGCTGTTACCGATTGGTTTAGGCATAATGGTCATTTCCTTTCTTTAAAGGAACGCCATAATGACTTCTCTTTCTTCTTGATGTGTGTGTTGCTCTCCTGCTTCGGCGGTTGTCGTACATGGTGCACAGCCCTTTCTAGTTGCTTCTTGTTTATAGGGTTAATTATATAGCTCATTTATGAAAATGTCGTTACAGAAGAGTAACAAAAAAACGCATATTTGCCGCCGGCAAAGTCATACCCATTAATCCATATGTATGCGCAACGAAAAAAAGCATGCTTACGCCGAAAATGATCGACATAGACATGCTTTTTGTCGCCGTTCAGATGGCAGCTGCAGCTCTCTATTGCGGAGCTAACCCGTAGACGGGCTGTTTGGCACATGCCCCTTCTGATTTCGATTCTCGTCCRTCGATGCCGCGACACTATCCTCCGCTTGCTTCGACTTAGCCGCCAGCGCTTGCTGCTCGCCCTGGAAAGAGCGATGTTTATTCCGAGCCATCGTGCAGACCTCCTCGATCTCGATTCGCATGTATGCATATATGGACGTAATTACGTACGCAAGAGCATGCGATCCAGCCTAGAATTCCCGATACGGCTCTTTATTAATCACGAGACCCTAAGGTTACCTTAATCCCATGGATGTGTAACCGTTAGGAAATCCGCCAGCTTCTTGCTCTCTTCGCGGCGCATTTTGCGCATATCCGCGCGTTGCGGGGCAGTCTCGTAAAGCTTCTTTTCTTCCTCGGTCTCCGGTGTTACGCCCGGTACCGGGACTGGCTTTCGATCCGCATTCAGCGCAACGAAGGTTAGGAAGGAAGTAGCCGCTATGATTCGATCGCCGCTAAGCAAATCCTCCTTGATGACCTTGACGAACACCTCGACGGACGATCGGCCTGTCCACGTCACGAACGCTTCTAGACATACGGAGTCGGATGGACGAATCGGATGCAGGAAGTCAACCGAATCTGTTGATGCCGTTACGACGGAACGTCTGCAATGTTTCGTTGCCGCAATCGAAGCAATATCGTCGATATAAGCCATCAGCTTGCCGCCGAACAGCGTGTTGTGGTTGTTGACGTCAGTCGGAAATACGCGAGCGGTTTTGAAGCATTTCGATTCTCTAGAAAAACGTTGTTCCATCTTTATCTTTCCCCTCTACTATATACGGACAGCAATTGCTGTATCGCTCTCTCTGAATCCACCTCTACGCAGATCTCGACCGCCCGCCCCACCGTTGGCTTCACTCGTCGATCGGTTATAATCATCCCTGCCGTCAATCCGCTGCCGCAATCGATAACGGCTGGCAGCGTCTGGACTTGAACAAGCGATGGATTCAGCGCAACGAGAACTGCGAGAGGATCATGCATCGGGCATTCACCCAAGAAGTTGTTGGACTTATTGTAGAAATCGAAATAAACCTCCATCGATTCCGTTAGAAACTTAACGATCGGCTGTCTCTCTTCTGACGCATGCTGCGATAAGTAGGCCAGATGCGATCGGGATAGTCTTGTCTTCTGCGTTACATCAAGACCAACGACAGTAAGCGGCACGCTTGATTCGAATACAAGGGCTGCCGCTTCCGGATCGCCATGCAGATTCGCTTCACTGACCGGCGTCGCATTGCCCGGCGCGAATACCGTACCGCCCATGACGAACACTCGCTTCAGCTTGTCCGCCACAGACGGATCTTTCATCAGCGCAAGCGCCAGGTTAGTCAGTCTTCCGACCGTAACGAGCGTCAGCTCGCCCGGATTCTCGGATGCCATGCGGATGATGAAGTCAGCCGCTGATTCCTCGAGCAGCTTCTGAGGCGATCTCGGAAGGTCCGCATCGCCGATGCCGTTATGTCCGTGAATATGAGGAACAGCTCCTTTGAAAGCACGCTTTAATGGAGCTGCCGCGCCTGCTGCAACCGGAACTTCATAGCCGCAATTGGCGAGCCTAATGACTCGCAGCGTATTTTCCGTCGCTTGCTCCATGTCGATATTGCCGAATCCCGTCGTAATGCCCTCCACCTTAATGTCTGGCGAGAGCAGCGCGAACAATATAGCTGCAGCGTCATCGACGCCTGTATCTACATCTAATATCATACGTAATGGATTGCTCATGTCACAAAACCTCCCTCGTGTACGTCCATTGTAATCGATAGAGGCGAATGTTGCCAAAAACTTTTTATCGAGCTCTCCCGTCTCCATGTCCGTCGCATTATCCGAAGAAATAGCTGATATAGATCATAACGAGCAATCCGATAATTAACGAATACGTAGCCGATCGCTCATAACCGTGCCCGTGTGTCTCTGGTATAAGCTCCTTGTAGACAATGAACAGCATCGCACCGGAAGCAAAGGCCAGTCCATAGCCGATTAATTCTTGTATGTAGCTTGCCGTGAAGTAACCGACGATAGCCGATACGACCTCCATTAAGCCGGTCAGCGTAACAAGAAGCATCAGCTTCAGCTTACTTACCTTCGAATGGATCAGGAATATGGCGAGAACAAGCCCTTCCGGCATATTCTGAGCGCCGATAGCGATTGCAACCATCGGCCCTAAGCCGGCATTTTCGCTGGCATAGCTGAATCCTGTGCTTAACCCTTCCGGAATGTTATGGATGAACAGCGCAATGATGACAAGTAGCGACTTGGAATCAAACGAGGAAATGCCCCGTTCATTCTCGACATCAATATGCGGAATGTTCTTCTCCAATAGATCGAGCGCTATAATACCGATCAGCAATCCGATCGTGAGAGGGATAATGCCGGATTCATTCAACGCCTGAGGCATTAATCCGAATGTTGATGCGGACACCATGATGCCCGCGGTAAAAGCGATGAGCACGTCCTTCCATCTCTCGGACAAGCTCTTCACGAACAGCAATGGTACGGCGCCAAGCACCGTTGCCATTGCTGATATAAAGCTGCCTATAAGTGCCGCTGTCATGTTGTTTATGGATTCTCCTTGTCGCCTGTTAGGTATGCATTCCACTCCCGCTGCCCGTAGCGCTATTCGCGGGAGCAGTGTCGGCCTGATCTTTGCGGATTTGCTCCAGCAGTGCCTCGACCTCTTTTCTTGACTTGGCGATTATAATCGTTTTCTCGCCTTCAATAGCTTCAAGCTTCCTGAGTATCGTCGGCCGGTTTCGTTTCCTATAGTTCCATACCCAGACGATGAACGACCAATCCAGCTTCTCCGGGCATTGCTCGTTCAGATCGGGTCTCGTACGCCCTTGATATTGCATTCTGCGCTTAATTATACGATACATACATAATAATCGCGGTGCATCGAGAAAAATGACGGTATCTGCTCGAGAAATGCGCAAATCGAGCGTGCGAGAGTAATTGCCGTCCATAATCCACGCCTCTTGCTCGGCGAACGACTTCACAACCTCATCCCACTCGTCATTAGGAGTCGCTACCCAATTCGGCTGCCAATAATAGCGGTCAAGATGAATGACAGGCACCTCAATGAGGTGGCTTAGCTTCCTTGACAAGGTCGACTTGCCAGCGCCCGCTGAGCCGATAATCAGCACTCTCTTCATCGCTTATTCAGCCCTTCGCGGACTAAGTCTAAGAAATAAGAACGATGCTCGCTGCGGCATGCGATTAAGTAAGGTCTACCGCCCGTCCCAGTGAAAGGATTTCCCTCATAGTCCATGACGATTCCGCCGGCTTCTTGCACGATGAGCAGCCCCGAATACAGATCTTCGCCTTCGGAATTGTAAACGATAATGCCGTCCAGATCCCCTCTAGCCAGCATCGTCCATTGCAGAGTCGGCGCCCATAACCGCATCATTCTACGCGATGACGCATCAATGTGGTGACGAAGCTTGGCGGCTGTTTCATCATGCTGCACCTGATGACCTTGGATCCAGCCCACTCTAGCTTTCGCTAGCGCTCCCCGCTCCCCGATCGCTACTCGTATGCCATTATAAGTCGCTCCCTCACCTGTCACTGCTACGTATAACCGTTCTGTCATCGGCTCAAAGATAACAGCAAGTATCGGGTTATCGTGGTGCACAAGTGTAATCGAAACCGCAAATAACGGTAAGCCGACCGCGTAATTATTCGTCCCGTCTAGCGGATCGACCAGCCATGTCCATTCGCTTGAAGAGGCAATCTCGCCTGCTTCCTCCGACTGAATGCGATGTCCGGGAAATACCGATTGAATTTTATGTAAAATAATGGCTTCGGCCATATGATCCGCTTCTGTTACCAGATCGCCGTGCTCATCCTTCTCGCGAACCTGGTTCAGCATTCCGAATCGTTCTCGAATGACCCGACCTGCTTCATAGGCCGATGATATGGCGACCTCTCTTGCAATACGAACGACTTGCTGCTCCATCATCGCACCTCCACGACTTACTGACTGAGATTACATTGTATATTCAGAAACACCGATCGTATACATGAATTTCTTTTTAAGGATCATCTCATTGCGGTTGCACGGTATAAAAATGCAGCTTGTTACCTGACGGATCAGTGAGGCTCACTTGATTCCAATGGCTATCGAAGCCTGGCCGGGCGAACTTAAAGGTTTTGGCGAGCAAATGCTCTTGTAGCCGCTTAGCATCTTCAACCTCTACCCGAATCGCGCTGCCTGGATTACAATCTCCGAAGTGCTCCGATAGATGAAGAATACAATCATCCTTCGATAGCTGCATATAGAGAGGCATATCCGGCTCAAATCGATGCTCCCAGTCCACCGTAAATTCCAGAAAGTCGATATAAAACTGTTTCGTTAGCGCTTCATCAAAAAACCGTAAAATAGGCACTACTCTCTTCACGGTACGCCTCCTTTATAGTCAAAGATTTATCGCTGCGACCACGAAGCTCGAACATACCCGATTCGCATGCCGACCTTCTCCATATTACGATGACTTGACGATAAGAAGCCGCATTGTGCAACAGCTAGCTCGCATCCTAACTGGGCCGCATAATGAATGCGCTCTCGCAACAATCGGCTTTGCAGACCTCTCCTTCGATAGTCGGGAAGTGTCGCGGCAAAAGTGAAGGAAGCGATGCGATTGCTAACATGCATGACGCCGACAGCAGCAGGCTCACTCTCGATTGTTGCGATAAAGAACGACCAACCAGGGCGATCATACAGCACCTTGTTATTGCGCGCGACATGCGGTATGCCGTCATAGGACAGCCCTGTCGACAGACAGTGGATACGCGCATACGTTTCGAATTCATCCGACTCAATCATCCGGATTCGAAGCGAGTCCTCATCTGCAAAAATTTGGGGAACAGGAGTCACATACATTGAAGTATGGAAGCCGGATTGATAGAATCCGCGTTCCGCCAGCGCGCCAAGCAGCGACTGATCGACGAGTGACGGGATTATTTCAAAATGCGCTTTGCGACCTCGCGCTTGATAGAAGTCAATGATCGAATCCAGATGCTCCAGATCTGCGCTTCGCAGTCCTTTAACCGTGTTGAAGCTTGGCCAAGGCATCGTCTCGCTGTAGTAACAGGTTGCATTCCCAGCTTGCCGTAACTCGATCCCTTCCGGATTGCCCAGCCTTTGCTGGATGGCAATCATTCGGTCGGTCATGTAATCCGTCTCCGACTGAACGATACGAGCAATTAAATGGTTCGATAGCCGTTGCTCTTCCATTTGCGAATTAGCCCTCCTCTGCCTCCGACTTTGCCTCAACCGAAAGTTTTACTTCAGCTATACGAAGACGCTGCTGGGCGAACGTGTGGAAACGCTGGAACTCCGCATCGTCCTTGAATACATTCCGTAATATTTTGTGCGTATCAACATTGTCTCGCCGAACCATTCGGAAGCTGTTCTCGTCCACGGTAATTTCCTTGTAATGCTCCCATTCTTTGAAGCCGCTTTCCTTATTAGTTGTCATCTCCACGCCTTCGTGCGAGTAATTCATACGCACCTCGCCATGTTTTCTCATTCGGAGATAGAAGAAGAGCGGAACAAGTCCCAATGATACGATCAACTTGAGTCCGAAGTAAATCGATATGAGCCAGCACACCATACTAATCGTAATTAATATTTCCTTCGTGTTCACCGCAAGCAGAATACCGCAAACCGTAATTATTGCATTGCCCAAGACGCGATAAGGATGTTTGCCGAACAAGTCTGACCATATTTGCTTAAAACAGCCTGATAACGTATATCGATATTGGATAGAAAATGTGGGATTCGTCAAAGCTGCTGCACCTCTCCTATGTTTCATATAAAATGCCGTACTATCGCTTTGCCAGCAAGCTTTCTACGACAGCCTGCACTCGTCTGGCACGTGTATCAACCTTCTTCGCATCCTCGATCAGCTGAACCGCTTCCCTCTGCTTCGAGTAAGATAGCTTATTACGGAACGCATCTTCCAGCCCGCTGCCGCGAAGCGCTGCCATGAGATCCRCCGGAAGGTCGACCATACGCGGCGCATCGTCTGGATAGATAACGACATTCACCATATCTCCTGCCGCTAAACCAACCTTGCTGCGGACTACCTTAGGTATGCCGAGACAATGGCAATCCATGCCCATTTTCACAAGCGAACCTCTGTACTCGGTTCCATCCCGGAACACAGCCTTCACTTTCACTTGTCCCATCGTATTAAACTCCTTATATACATCGTACGGGAATTCAATATAGGCGGCATCCATGCCATCATGCTTAAGCAGTTCTGCTTGCACCTCATAGGATTTCAATAGGCACTCCTCCTCATATAATAAAGTCACGGCCGTTCAGGGCTGCATGTTCCGAGTCAATATAATCGTACGATTAATTATAGCAACGATACCAAATATAATCGCAAATGTTCCATGACCCAATTCGAACAGAGCAGCGATTGCCAAGCCGAAGATGATCGTTTCCACCGCCAATACTCCGTAGAGCGGCAGCTTGACTGTCGCCTTCGGCGATATGATCTTCCCCCAGACATAAGCTGCGCTCACCGGAACGCCAAGTCCAACGATTAGCTTAAGCCACAATGGCGCTTCGAGATGAAATCCCCAGTAGCATAAGGCAATCATAATTACGATTTCCAACAGAAACCGCAACGATAGATTCAAGACTCGAAACATAACGCCCCTCCTTAAGTCTGCTCATACAAATCCCCCTACACCTTACAGGCTATAGAGGGACTGTAGTTACCTATACAATCTTGACTATCGATTAGCGCAATAGGCAACCACTTCGTCATAAGACAAGCTGCCACCGAAAATATCTAACGCGCTTCCAATCGTAAGATCGATCTTGCCCGCTGACAAGGCAGCGAACAGCTCCAGATCGGCAAACGATCTAACGCCGCCTGCATAAGTTGTCGTAATCGAAACCCATTCGGCGAGTGACTTCACCAAGCTTTGTTGGAAACCTTGCTGCTTGCCTTCCACATCAACGGCGTGAATGAGAAACTCATCGCAATATTGCTCCAAATACGCGATATTGTCAGGATTGACCTCGAAGTCAGTGAACTGCTTCCACTGATTGCTGACGACGAACCACTTGCCATCCTTTTCCTTGCAGCTGAGATCGATAACGAGACGTTCTTTGCCGACAGCTGCCAGCATGTTGTCGAGGTTATCCTTGTCCAGCTTGCCGTCTCGGAATATATACGATGTCACAATAACATGCGAGGCGCCTTGATCCAAGTAATGCTGCGCGTTCTCGGCGTTAATGCCGCCGCCAATCTGCATGCCGTTCGGATACTCATTCAATGCGCGTATCGCTGCTTCTGTATTACCGCCGCCAAGCATAATAACATGGCCGCCAGTCAGCTTGTCCCGCTTGAACAGCGAGGCGTAATAAGCGGAGTCATGCGTAGATACGAAGTTCTCAATGATGCCTTCTTGATCGGCATGAAGCGTTTCCCCTACAATTTGTTTCACTTTACCGTCATGAAGATCGATACATGGCTTGAATTTCAAGAGCTGTCTCCACCATTTCCTGTATGTAGTCTAGTCGCCCAGATGGCATAACCAATTTGTTTTCATTTTACTTCAGATCGCTCATTATGGAAAGAATGAACCTAGCAATTAAGCAAGTCGGCCGTTCCATGCTTGATACCAGCGAGGAATTATGCTTGCGAATTGATCGTGATCCGCGACTACTCTTTCTACTTTTGCCATCATGATCTTCAGCTCTTCCGGCTTAACCTTCATAATCCATACAATAGAAGAGATCGTACACATGGCAACATAGAGCGCGTAAAGCTGCCAAAAAGTTTCGCTTGGCTCATTCAAGTTATGATAACCTTTGATCTGACCAATGGAGAATGGAATACTCACTTCTGCGCTGAAAAATCCAGTCTTCAAAAACTCATGCACAGGATCGCCCCAATCCATTCGGTTAAAGTCGATCGCTCCTGCAAAAGCTTTATTGCGCACAATTAAGTTAGCTGTATGATAATCGTCATGCTGGAACAGATTTGGACGATTGTTCATCCAATGAAGATGCTCCTCGATAAACGACAATATCGCAGAGTCACCAGCAATTCGCACTCCGCAATCTCTGTATTGCTCCACATATCGGAGGTGCTTAGCTGCCTTGCGGCTATACCAATCCTCCACCTTATTGTCGGCCTTCAACTGATGTATTAGCTGCAGTTGTCGCCCCGCTTCCAGTCCGATCTCATATTGCTCCTCATCTGAAAAGCGAGGCAGCATGTCGGAAGCATCTTCACCTTCCACATAAGTTAATACCATAAACCCTAGCGCGACAACGGTCATCCGCCCGATCTCTATTGCATGCGAGCATTTCACGCCAAGCGTCTCCAACTGCTTCAGCACATCGTATTCGGCTTGCTTCTGATCCAATTCGCTGAGGCTGAAGCATTTTAGGAAGAAACGCTTATCCGGTTTGCTGACAATAAACTTCATATCTCCCGAGTAGCCTTTATACACTTGCTCGATTACGGTGTATCCTCTCAAACTTTGTATATCTCGATTAATCCAATCATGTACTTGGGTCGTTTGCATAGCTATCCCCCTTCCTTAGTCCAAGCTACTTAAACCTCGCGTCGAAAGCGCTCTGATCTCCATTAAACACATTGATATCTACATACGCATCTATTCCATCCACTCTGCCGCGATTGCAATATTGCCATAGCAGCCAATCTCGATCGCCTTTCAAAGATGGAGGCTTAAGGATATCGCGTATCCAAATTTCGTAATCCTCAAAGCCTGAGGATACATATTTGTTATACGTATCATACGTAACATAAAGAATCGGTTTTTTGGAATAATAGGTTTYGACACTGTTACTGAACAACTTTAGTTCCTGCTGAATCTGTTCTACCGGATGATCTAATGCTATTTCCAGATCGATAACTGGCGGCAATGACTGCTCTTCCTTAGGAACGTTGCTAATGAACAACTTGGCTTGCTCCTCGCCAGAACTTCTGGCAGAGAAGAAGTGATAGGCTCCCGTCGTAAACCCGGCTTTCTTCGCTTCCTCCCAATTACTCTTAAACGTATCGTCTACGTAGTCGTGACCTTCCGTTGCTTTCAAATACACGAATTGATATTTACCGCTTGAAGCCACTTTCTGCCAATCGACTTCCCCTTGATAATGCGACGCATCAAGTCCGCGAATTTCGTAGCCGGATGCAAATAGACTCGTATGCCATATGTAGCCCTTATATTCTAGGAAAGCTAGAACTGCAGCTGCTACCATCGCAATAATTGCGATCTTTTTGAGCTTCATCATTACACCAGTTCTCCGTTTCATCTCAGCCCTATCGCCCACGGTACATCAAGGCTTCGACTTCTCATATCTATAGAGCACGCCGTTATCCGGCTTCATCTTCATTCTCGTTCGAGCTGCATAACCTCTTCTGATAAGCTCCCTGTTCAAAGCGTTCATGAAAGCGCCATGTGTGATGACAAGAACATTCAACTGCGGGTGCGATTCGAGATATGTGACGACCTGCTCCGCTCTTGCTTCCGTATGCTTGCGGCTCTCCTTTTGCGAGCGATGGCAACAAAACCATCCTATACGGCTTAGCAGCAGCCATAAATTATAATGAAGCTTTATTCGCGAACGGAACATCGGCTCTAAGCCAATTTCTCTTAGGCTAGGCAGTCTAGTTACGATTCCAGGGAACAGCAGATCAGCCGTTCGTTCCGCTCGAATAAGATCGCTGCTGAAGCAGAGCTCCCACTTGGTCCCATCCCATTGCATCTCATTAGGAATGACGTCTGCTGTATTATACTGACTGATCCAGTCTTCGAATTCGACGGAAGTTAACCATGAGCGCTCCGATTTGAAGGCCACCTTAAAATGCCTGACCAATCCGATTATCATCCTGCACCTACTTTTTGCATTCAAGCTGCAAAGACTATAATAACTACTTAATCAATATAGATTCGAATCTTGCAATTAGATCATTAATTTCCTTAATTCTTGCTAGAGAATCAATCCATTCGTTCGGCACTGCATCTAGTCCGTAGTAAAGACCCGCCAGTCCACCCGTAACGGCGCCTGTCGTATCCGTATCCTCGCCTAAGTTGATCGCCTTCATGACCGCTTCCCTGTAACTTCTAGTCGTTAGCAGACACCAGATCGATGCTTCCAATGTATGAATGACATATCCGCTGGACGCAATATCGCTTTCACCGAGCAAGCGGAAATCGCCAAACAATAGTCGATCGAAAGGTTTTAAATGAGGCTCAATGCGATACTGTTCCACTATAACGGCTCTCGTAGCGGCCAGCGCTTCGTCCAATGAATGACCCTCCAGCAAATAAATGGCCATCTCCACGTAAAATTGACAAGCGATAATCGAAATCGGATGACGATGCGTAACCGAGGATACGTCAGCGACTGCTTTCATTCGTTCTTCCAAAGAAGCCTCTCGCATGAAAAAAGCCATCGGCAGAATGCGCATCAGCGATCCATTTCCGTTAGAAGATAGGTCGCTGCCTCCCGCAAGCAAAGGACTTATCTTATCTTTACGGACTCGAATAATAGCCGCTTTCGTTGCATTGCCAATATCGAACACTTCTCCATAAGGCGTCCAATAGCCTTCGAACAGCCATTTCGCGAATCGATCCGATAGATCATCGAGATCCACTTTATTACGGCTCGCTAAGCTCTCCAACAGACAGAACGTCATCGTGCTGTCGTCCGACCATGAGCCGGGAGGCAAATGATAAGTGCCATAACCAATCATATCGACCACCGGTTTACTCGCTATCGTATCGCGATGCTTAAATTCAACTGGCACGCCTAATGCGTCGCCGAGGCATAACCCGAGAATACCGTCCTTTACTTTGCTCATCTAGTGATTGCCTCCATTCGAAGATCATGTATTGCTATAGCTCAACCGGCAACCCTTGCGCATACATTTGAAGGGCGTTCGTATGTTGATCAAGCACATCCATCGTCTTTGCACTTGGCGTCGCGAATATAACCGGATAATCGATCTCCCCATATTGCGGGCGAATCGGAAATGCCAGCCTTTCCTCCTCCAAGCTGAACTCCGCCACAATACCTTTCTTATTTCCGCGCGCATCCAGCCGGAACCAGCGTCCATGACCGCGCAAATATACCGCATTAAGCGCATGTATGCAGTAGCCTGTATCCGGTGTATCCCCTAATGTAAGCTTCTGATAGCAAAAGCCCGTTGGAATATCAACAGCTCTTAAGAGCGCAGCCAGTAGATTCGACTTTGCGTAACAGATCCCTTCCTTGAATCTGAGCACCTCAGACGCCGTCTTTGTTATACGCTCGCTTTGGATGTCCCAGGTATGCGATATTTCATCACGAACGAAACGGTATGCCGTTTCAGTCATTTCAACTTCATTCATGCTCCGCTGGAAAAGCTTCTTCGCCAACATTTGAATTTCTTGATGACTGTAATCCACCTCATCCAGTTCAGCCAAATAATTCGCCATATGATTCGATTCAGCTATTAGCTTCATTGACTCACTTCCTCGCTCTTTTTTGTGCACCCAATTATCTGCCGACTGCTTGCAAAACGCCTTTGTTATATTCATAGTCATAGCTCAAGTTTTCGTCAGCTATATTCCCAAAGTGAATAAGCGGCGGCGACTGATCCTTTTTAAGCGTAGCAAAATCGCCAGGTTTTCTTCCAAACGCATCGACAACCGACGAGCTGATTTCAAGTCCTTCATCCTTAGCTCGAATAACGGTCAAATCCGGCCACGACATATGCAAACCCGGGAACTCAATGATAAATTCCTCCATACCGTCGGCATCGAGATCCATGAAGTTGCCCGCTCCCCAACCTTCGAATGAAAGCAGCTTTGATTCAATCCTATCGAATACTACAAACAGATTACGCCCCGGTCCATTGGCGAACAGCRGCACGCTGCCGATTAGCTCATACCTCTCCTGACCGGAAAACAGCTTATGAATAACACATAGCTCTGTGCAATGGCTCTGATCGGATTCCGTTATAGATTGGGATAACTCGCGAATGAGATACGTCTGATCACCGACTTCGAGAATTCCATTATATATGGTAAACAGCGATTCGTCAGACTTCGATTCTTCGTAGACATCTAGTTGAAACGGCTTACCTTCTAACGATCCGAACGGAATCGATTTGATTTCCTTCCATCCTGACACAGTTTCAGTACTAGGCAGTTCGGTTAGCTCCAGCGACTGGAAAATCAACGCAATCTGATCAGGCAACGGTTGTATTACACTATCAATAGGTTCTGATATTTCCGGCAATGTACGTAACCCAGAACACCCGAGTATTCCGATCATGCAGCAACTAACCAACAGTCCACCGCATATCATTCTTTTCCCCCATCTGCCTATCATTTTCATTTTCTATTCATAGCCTCCCTGAATAGGCGGAAGATGCTTATAGGCTTCATTCGATTCTACCATTTCAATGATGAGCTGCGTAAGTTCTTGCATTTGTACAGCTTTAGAATCGTCGCCGAACCCGCCTATCCAGTCAATGAGAAGCTGCTTACCTTTCCACTGGATATCAAACTGGAACCCGCTAGAAGGCAACATTACTTTACCCTCATTCATCCCTCTATAAGACTCGATATCCATCAGCTCCATCAGCTTGCGAATATCGTTTTTTTGCTCTCCTGTGAGTGTTAGATCGGTTGTAACAACGCCATCCATCACTAGATCCTTCGTAAACGTGTTTTCGTTCGTATTCAGCTCATTTTTGTACATGACGCCATATTTCAGTACGAATTCAAACGACTCCTCATGATCATTGTTCGAACAGCCGCCAAACATAAGGACTAGACATATTAGTGCGGAAATTTTAACAAAGATATTCGCATGAAGTGATCTCATCGCATATGCTCCAAGCAAACTGCTACAGATCTCTCCAATGAAGTTATAACTTCATCGAAAGTTAGTAGCTCAAGCTGCTGGTCCATCGTCTCATCTTTTCTTTCAAAATCGCCATATAAATCATCAACCAACATGGGCAGCATCCGGTAATCGATCTCGTCTATGTCGACAGGTGAAACGTCCAACTTTTGCAGCACTAAGCCGTAATGGTCAATAAGCATCCCATTCAACCGACCGAAATCCCGATAATAGCTCTCTTGCGCGCGTTTCTTCTCTGGCTGCGGCAAATACTTGATTTTAGGGTAATAAATATCCTCTACCCACACCTCATCCGATATAAGATGACAATAATAGCCAAGATAGAAGGGCAACTTCTGCTCCGACAAATACTTTTGTCTGAACGCTCGTAAGTCAGACTTAACGATACCATCCGCATCCGTAAGTAGAAAATGAGATTCGCTCTTTGGCCCACCTGGAGGTTTATTGGCATCAGGAGCAATTCCACCAAGAAAAAACTGAGGGTCGTTGATATCTAGCCGCTTGCTTAATATCGTTTGTATACAGTAATGCATCACTCTCGAACCCATCTAAATTCCCCTCTCCTTTCGTTTCGCTTCACAACGTCTTGACGAAACGGTAGCCCGTTGTTTCAAAGCCTAAGTTTCGATAGAAGGCATGCGCTCGTTCACGTTCCGGCTTTATGCCGCTAGTCAAATACAATGCGTTTGCGCCCTGTTCTCTGGACCAGTTCTCGGTATAAGCCATTAACTGTTTGCCAACACCTCGGCCTTGATATTCATGCTTCGTGACGAGCACATTAATATGTACGACAAATCCATCAGCCTCATAGTAATACAATTTGCGAAAGCCAATCATGCCTACAACATGATCCTCAATCGTCGCAACGAATGTTTCGTTCTCGCTGCTTGCACCCAAACGGTCCATTCTCGATTTCATCTGTTCAGTCGTAGACGGATAACCTAGATCCAGCATTAACTCTGCTATAGCTTCCATATCTTCCGGTCGATAACTGCGTATTTGTACCAAATCTATAAGTCCCCCTATCAATAATGAATACGATAGTCTATTGTTCTAGCGCTGCATCAATAGGATACGAAAAGTGCGAGATCAAGTCATCATCCTTGTAAATGGTGCAATGCTCATAAATATGAGGGTCTTCCAATATCTTCGAAAGAAACAACGGGATGTTCGTAGCTACCCCATCATTGTCCTTGTGCATAATCCAATCGATTGTTTTCCAGTCCAAAATTCCCTCATCCGTCTTAATCGGCGTTTCGAATGTAAACCCCTCATCCACCTCGGCAACGTACGTGTACATCCCGCCATATTCGCCGCCGATCTCCGATTTCCATGAAATAATGCCTTTAAAGTGCAGATTGACAGGTGATATGCCTGTCTCCTCCGCTAATTCACGAAGCATCGATTCCCTCGGCGATTCGCCTTGCTCGATCTTGCCGCCGATACCGTTCCAGCAGCCCATCCAGGCCGGCTTTTCCCGGTTAAGCAGTAATATTTCGTTTCCTCGCTTAATGAAACATATGGTGTATGCCAACATTGATGTCCAACCTGACCTTTCGAAGATGTAGTTAACGTTTAGGGTAGAATCTTCTTCATTTCACTAAAATGACCTAGTGCCGGTTCTCCCTCATTCAATCGTTCGTCCCAAGGCTGATCACCTCGGTACCAGATCGATTGAAGTCCTGCCAGGCGCGCTCCTAATACATCATTTACGGGATGGTCTCCCACATAGATTGCATCAGAAGGTTCTACGCCAAGCCTCTGCACGGCGATAGCGAAGATTTCAGGGTCAGGCTTCTTCGTTTGCACTTCATCCGACACGATGATCGCGTCAAAATAATGTCTTAATCCAGCGAAATCAATTTTCGCATTCTGCGAATGTACCGAGCCGTTCGTGATAAGTCCCAGCTTCAAACCGTTATCCCTTACCAAATCCAGTGCTTCAATGGCGCCATCCATTACTTCGGTGCAGCGGGAAAACTCCGAAAACCAGTAAGCGAGCAGCGATTCTGGCGTAACGCCCTCCTTCCATCGGTATGCGTTATACAGTTCCGTATAAAGCTCTCTTTTGCCCCGATACCCCTCACGATCCGCTATTCGTATCTCTTCTATGATGACTTGTTTGTCCGATTCAAGCTCAATAATCATATATTCGTCTATCAACCGCTCTGTAAATCTACGAAAAGCAAGTCTACGGTCCAACAGCGTATTGTCCAAATCAAATATAATCGCTTTCATGTTCAACACATCCCCCCTCATAACAATTTAAATTCACCAAGCAGGGCACAATAACCTTCCAAAAAAGTGCAAACGTGCTAGCTATAATGGATTTCTGCAGGATAGACACCTCTTAAAAACCCCGTCATACAGCTATACGGGAAATTTGCATCACCTTTGCTCTCGGTGGGCTGATATGGAGCATTCCGCAGGAAAGTTAGTGCAAGAATCCAACATAGGTGTTAATCTAACCTGCTTCCACTAACAGCTTCGTACCCGCATCCTGCAAGCTGATCCATTCCTCGGAGCCGTCACCGGATAGATGCGCGTAATCAGCGTACACCTCCATCAGAAGCAGCTCACCATAGTAATAAAACGTAAAATGGTCTAGTTTGTCTCCAACTTGAGCAGGTTCGTCCTTCAAAAGCTCCCCTTCTGCCAACGGAGCTACTCGYGACTGCACCCGAAAAGGCGCGAACTGCACATAGCTGTCCCCTCGCTTCACTGCGCCGCTCGAAGCCATTTTCGCTACTAATCCGTCATGCTTCAAGAAGTCAGGCTTAGGCATAAATGCAGCACCTAACTGATGGACATTGCTATCCACCTCGAACAACAGCTCATTCGCGGCAGCCTGTATGACACCTCGATTAACAACTTGAACGGTGTATACTTGGCCTTGTTCATACAGCTCATAGACGTACGAGCCAATGTCCGATTGATAGCCGCTTGGGAAATCTGAATCGCTGAGTGATCTTAAATGAAGCAGCGAACCTACGCTCGCTAGAAATAATGGATCCGTAACCGTAACGGCTTCGGCATCGCCAACAATTCTGCTAACGACTACTTTGTCCCACTTGGTATCCGCTTGCAGCTTCTGAAGCCATTCATATTGTTGTATCGTTTGTTCCAATACGGATAAGGTCAATCCTGATGGTTTTGGTTCTAAAACGATCTTGGTATCCAGCTGCTGCTGCAACTCGCCAATCATTTGCTCCTTCTCTGCCAGCTTATTCTCAAAACGCTGTGCATTCGAACAACTCGCATACGTGATGAGCGAACATAACAAAACAATTCCGCTAACCCGATAATAAACGGTTTTCATTCTACGACTTCCTTCCCCTTATTCGGTGCGAGGTTCTTCCTGTCGTGGTTCCTTACACCTATAGACTTTCAGGATAAATGATAAGTTGCAACGTTATCCAAATAAATCCATTATAAAAATACAAAAAAGCCATGAGTGCCTGTCCCCAGACAATCATGACTTTCTAATCGCTAACACCTTAACGAAAATTCAGCCCCAGCTCCGACAGCTCATGCTCGAATTGCTTCACAAGCTCGTCCTTTCGCTCAGCCTCAAGAAAAGCAGCCTTCACTCCATTCATGACTAACGCTGCAATATCGTTAAGAGACAGCCCGCAATGCTCCATAAGCGCCGAATATTCCTTTGTTATCGTCGTATCCGACACCGTCATATTATCGGTATTGACTGTGACGATAACGCCTTCCTGCATATATTTCCGAAGCGGATACGCTGCCCAGCTCCCTACAGCCTTCGTCTGGATATTGCTGATCGGACACATCTCCAGCGGAATCTTCTTTTCCTTCACCAGCTCGATGACAGCCGGGTCTTCCTCCATCCGCACGCCATGGCCGATCCGCTCCGCGCCCAACTCTTCAATGGCTGCCCGCACATTGAATGCGCCTGCAGCCTCCCCTGCGTGGATCGTAATCGGCAGCTTAAGCGTCTTTGCCCTCTCGAAGAGCGGCGCGAATTGATGCGCAGGATAGGAGGCCTCGTCACCTGCCAGATCGACCGCTACGACTCCCTTCGCATAGAAGCGCGACGCTGCCTCGATAGCCTTCATGTTGTGATCGAAGGAATGGTTTCTCATACAGATAACGATCACTCTCGCTATTGTACCTAAAGCGGCTTCTCCCCTTCGTAATCCGTTTACCGTACAGCGGATGGCATCTTCGATCGACAAGCCTTGGTGCGTATGAAGCCAAGGAGCGAAACGGACCTCGACATAACGGACTTGCTGTTCCGCCGCTTGCTCCACTAACTCATAAGCGATCCGTTCGATCGCCTCCGCCGTCTGCATATAAGGAAGAACAAAGCTGAACTTGCTCAAATATTGCGTCAAGCTTGTCGTATCGGGATCCGCTTGCATCAGAGCTAACAGCTCATCCTCGCTCTCAGGCAGCAATGAATGGTCATCTGATTCAGCTAGCTCACGAATCGTGGATGCCTTCACGCTTCCATCAAGATGGACGTGCAGTTCTACCTTCGGCATTCGGCGCAGCGTGTCATCAATTGAAGGTTCATCTGATTGGTTAATCATATTCATCATCGAATCCCCCTTTATTGCTCTATTCATACACATCTTGCGCTGCTTGTATACGTGAGCTTGCTTTACTTATTGGTGCGCGGTCGTCAGCTTCCGCGATAGGTGCTGAATCCCCCAGGGGCAACGAGCAGCGGCACATGATAATGTCCCGTCTCGTCAGTTACTTTGAATCGAATTGGTATGGCATCGAATATCGGATCGGACACGAGCGACAGATGCGGAGCGCTGCGGAAGTAATCGCCGGCCATGAACAGCAGCTCATAAGTTCCGCGCTTCAATGCCTCCCCTTCCAGCAGCGGCTGATCCACACGACCGTCACTATTCGTCTTGTACGTCCCGATCACAACCTTAGCGTATTCGTCCGTCTCCCCATCGCCAAAGTAGGTTAATGTAAGGACAAGTCCTTCTACCGGCTTGCCGCCTGCCGTGTCCAGCACATGTGTCGAAATCCGTCCACCCATCTATCATTCGCTCCTTTATTCTCATAAGTCATCGCGTGTCATGGTGAAGCCTTGGAAGCCATATGGCGGACGCGGCTCCGTATACACGCCAGCCGATGTCGGCGCAGCAGGCTCAACAATCGTCTCCCATGTCCGATTATTCGATTCGAATCGAACCTCGGCTAATTGCGGGAACAGCGTCAATATTCGTTGCCCGATTTTATAAATCAAATGCTGGATCGACGGTGTATTCTCTGCATGAAACACTGTGTGGGCGATATCATGAACCTGCTCAGCCGATACGTATCGGCCGCGGTCGCCATTGATCGCATTCGAGGCTTCCTCATAAGTCCAATTGATCGTTAAAAAAATAAATAAAGGCCTGTCGAAGCTCTCGGGCAGCGTCGTGAATTCATCCCGCACAAAGCCGTGGAAAGAGCTGCCATGCACCTTGATGAGCTGAATATGAGATAAGGAGCTCTCATGCGCGACAAGCTCTACCGTCTCGCCATTACGCTGCCACGTCATCGTCGCGCTCCCATGCTCATTGCGTGAACGTCGATAGACAAGCTCGCTCGGCGCGAAGCTCCCATCGCTGCCGCTTACGGTGACGGCATCGAACGGAAGCCGATCCGCGCTGATTTCAACCGCATCCAAATGCGGGTAACGCTCGAGAAACTTCTCGCTGATGAATGCGACAAGTCCTTCCGTCGTGCTCCCCTCGTATTCGGCTGTCTGCCGAAGAATGAAGTTTTTCATCGAGTCCGTCGCTACAACAAGCGTGTTATCCCCTTCCGTGAAGGAGGTGAGCAACGACTCGCCGCTTACCGAGAACTTTATATTATGCGCGAAAATAACGTTGCTGCAGCCTGTGTACGTCGATTCAGGAATTGCGCTTACGGCAAGCGGAGAAGCGTAGGTGCGATAGCTCAGCACATCTCCTTTGCCATAATAAAGCGTTCTGCCGCCTCGAAGCTTCAACATCGTCATCCGTCCCTTCTCTAGCCCGTGATGAGATCCAGAATGCGGAATTTCGTTATTTTCTCGATTTCCGACAACGCCTGCGTCGTCTCTTCTTGCATGCTATGATGAATCCTCGACTCCATAGCCGTCAATATATGTTCCTTCGTCTTGCCGCGAACGGCCAGGATGAATGGAAAGCCGAATTGCTCCACATATTTGCGGTTCAGCTCGGAGAACACCTCGAATTCCTCGCTAGTGAGCTGGTTAAGTCCTGCACCCTGCTGCTCTTTGGCCGAATACGGCGCAACCGCAAGCCGCGTGCCTAGATCGGGATGTGCTCGAAACAGTTCAATCAGTTGATCGTTCGACGCTTCTCTTACAACGTTAGCCATCGCTTCATGCAGCGCCTCCTTCGAGACGAACGGCCGCATCTCCCATGCCGAGCTTGCTATCCACGGGGAATGCTCGAAAATTTCTCCTAGCACTGCAACGAATGCTTGTCGATCAAGTTCGTTAATTTCATTTATCGTTGTCATAACCAGTACCCCTCGTGAACGGCAATAACGGACGATTCCACCTCAGGAATCGGTCCGATGACCTGAATTGGTTTGTTTCCTTGTGCAAAAACAACACGACACGGCAGATCGAGCGTTGGATTCTGCTCGTTATCACCGGTCATCTCGGCCAACTTTTTCTCCGAGATGCCGTAGACGACCGTACCGACATTGCCCCAATAAATCGAACCCGAACACATCGCGCACGGCTCAACTGACGTATACAGCGTGAATTCCCATAACTCCGCCTTCGTGAACTTTTTGGACGCCGCAGCCATTAATGTTGTTTCTGCATGCCCGGTGCAATTGGAGTCCGTAATTTCGATATTGCCTTGCTCTAGCACAATCTCGCCTTCGCGATTGACGAGCAGAGCACCAAACGGTGTATTGCCTGCTCCCCGGGCCATTGCCGATATTTCTACGCATCTTTGTAAATAAGGAATATGATAACTAGGATTGCTTCTATTCGTATGATTGTGACTCATGACGTATGACGTCTCCTTTCAACTGCAAGCTTTACCGCTCTCCATATGCCCCCGTAACCGGTACATCGGCATATATTGCCTGAGAGCGCTTCGGCTATCTCATCATCATTTGGATCGGAATTGCTGTCCAATAAAGCTTTTACCGATATAATCATGCCAGGTGTGCAGTAGCCGCATTGGAAACCGCCTTCCTCTAGAAAGGCTTGTTGGATCGGATCTATGCCGCCGGCCGATACGCCTTCCACGGTTTCAATCGACTTGCCTTCGCACTGATAAGCCATCGTCAGACAAGAGTTGACAGCTTTGCCGTCTACAAGCACCATGCAAGCGCCGCACCGCCCGATCTCGCAGGATCTTTTGGTACCGGTTAGCTCCAGGTCATCCCTTAATATAGAGAGAAGCCTTCTAGCAGGCGCCGTATCTACTTCTGTTGTTCTGCCATTTAGCGTACAAGCAAGCTTATACGCCGTTGATGTTTCTGCTGCTTGATTAAGTTCCCCCATCTTCACTTCACCGCCTTCTGCAAAAATGCCGGCTGCTCCTGCAAAAACGACGGCTGAACCGGAAGCTTCGTCACCCATTTGCCCGTCGCTGCGCGAATGGCCGACGCGATAGCAGGGGCAAGCGTTACGGAGCCTACTTCACCGATGCCGCGCGGCCCGTAAGTATCACCTTCCGGCAGCTGCTCAATGGCAACTACCTCTACTTCACCGCGCTGATCTGCAATCGTCGGCACGAGATAAGTGTCAAGGTTACGAGTCATATAATAACCATTGTCCATAACGGCATCTTCGGTAAGCGTGAAGCCAAGCGCCATGCTGCTTCCGCCCTCGATCTGTCCGAGGAAACCTTGCGGATTAACGACCGGTCCTGCAGCAACCGCATGCAGTTGATTCAATACATTCACTCTGCCTGTTAACGTATTAACTTCGACTTTGACCGCTACGGCCGAGTACGTGTACATAAAGTGTGCGCCAACACGCTCCACCGGTGATGTCGGGAAGTGGAACGATGTCTCGCATTTGATCGGCTCGCCATCGAGCTGTGCAAGCTGCTCATAGGAGATAACCATAACTTCGCTGTCCTTCCTCATCACACCGCCTTCGCCCAATCGCAATTGATCCGCAGCTACATTCACCGATTGCGCTGCGCGACCGAGAATCGCCTCCTCGAATGGAGCTCGCATGCGCTGCAAAGACTTCCACATCATCGCTGTCGCTCTCGACGCGGTCGTTGAACCGCTATCCGGCACGACATCCGTATCGCCAATGATAATCCTGACATCCCCGCCGGCGAAGCCGAATTGCTCGATCAGCATCAGTTCCAGCGAAGCGATCAGCCCTTGACCGAATTCCTCGTAGCCGAATACGGCTTCAATCTTGCCATCCTTCGCGAGCTGCAGACGCCCTCCCGCCGGATCGGGGATGCCAACGCCAAGTCCGGCGCCATGCATCGTGAAAGCCGCGCCGACGCCCGTCTTGATCCAAGGCGGTACGTTAACAGCAGGAACCGCATCCTTTGTTTTCCATAGGTCGCTTCCCGCAATAACGTTCCACACCTGGTCCGCGCCATCTGTCTGCGCAATCGGCTGATTGAATGGACCGGCATCGCCCAGCTGTCTCATATTGAGCTTGCGGAACGTCCAGGAATCCATACCGAGCAGCTCCGCCAGCCGATCCAATTGGCCTTCCAAGGCAAAGATCGCCTGATTGCCGCCGAATCCTCTGAACTCTCCTGACATTCCATTATTCGTGAAAGCCGAATATCCGTTCACATCCAAATGTTCATACACATAGGGGCCGATGACATGCTCAACGGCAAAGTTAAGCACTTCAGCGCCGAGCGTTGAATAAGGACCCGTATCGGCCACGATTCGCACTTCATGCGCGATCAGCTTGCCTTCCGCATTCGTGCCGGTCTTCATCGTTATTTTCATCGGATGCCGCTTCAATCCCGCTCGTACCGATTCCCACCTTGAATTGTGGAACTTAACCGGCATTCCTGTTCGGAGGGCTAGCAATGCGCCGTACGGCTGAACGTTCAGCTCGTCCTTGCCGCCGAAGGAGCCGCCGATAGGGCTCGATACGATGCGAATTTGCTGCTGCGGCATATCCAGGATGCGCGACAGCTGCATGCGATCCATGAAGCCGTGCTGCGTCGGCGCATATACCGTCAACCGTCCGTCCTCGCCAGGTATGAACAAGCCGCCCTCTGTTTCCATATAAGTGTGCATTTGTCTCGGCGTATAGTATGTCTCCTCCACAATGTGAACGCATTGCGGGAATCCTTCAGCTAAGCTGCCTTTGCTATATCCAGTGTGATGAAGCAGATTGCCTTTATCGTGCAACTGAACCGTATCAGGAGCGAGCGCTGCTTCGGCATCGTCCACGACGGGCAACAACTCGTAATCCACATGAATAAGAGTTATGGCATATTCCGCCTCTTCCAATGAATCTGCGGCGACCGTCGCTACGGCATCGCCTACATAACGAACGCGATCCTCGCATAGCACCGGTTGATCAGGATGTGCAATTCCGAATGCGTTAAGACCCGGCACATCCAAATAAGTAAGAACAGCCCGTACGCCTGGCGCTTGCTTTGCCGCTTCGGTATCTATCGATACAATGCGGGCGTGAGGGTGTTCGCTTCGAAGCACTAAGCCATACAGCATCCCTTCTGCCGTCATATCCGTCAAATACGATAATTGTCCAGTTACTTTAGCGGGTCCGTCCGGTCTAATGCGCCAACRGCTTCCGCTTCCGTCTCGGTTTAACAGCATATCCTCACCTTCCCCCGTTAACAGCTTCTGCCGCCGATTTCCACAGCTCCGTCACAATCAAATTAGCGGCTGTTGACTTGCGATAGTCCGCAGATGCGAATTGATCGCCTTTTGGCTCGAAGACATCAAGCACACCGTCGTATATTCGCTTAAGAGTAGCAATGTTAAGCTCAGAGTCCGCAAAGGAAGTTTCCAGCTCCTTCAAACGGCGAGGAACGGTTTGGCCGCCGCCGACGGCCAGCTTCAAATGCTCCAATACACCTGCGGCGTTAATCGTACCGCTAACAGCTGCCGTAACGACGGACGGCGTGAACGCCTCGCGGCGTCCGACTTTATAATAAGCGCCGAAGTGCTTCGCATTCGAATCCATAACGTCCGTTGCACCATGCTGAGGAACGGAAATACCAAGCAGAAGACGACCGCTCATTGGTGTAGAAGGCGTTGATTCCTCGATTGCGGCCAGCCAATCGGACAGCTCCTCCCAGTGCTCTCCTGCTCCGCCGAACAGATGTAGCTGCGCATCGTAGACGAGCAGAGCAGGCAACGAATCGCCGACTAATGAGCTTATGTTGCCGCCAATCGTCGCAAGCTGACGAACGGACGGGGCGGCGATCTGTTTGATCGCCTCCGTAAGCAACGGCAGCTTCTGCGCGATTAGCTCATGGCTTCTGCATACAGCCAGCGATGTCGAGGCATCGATCGCGATACCCGCTTCATTCCCTCGAATCGACTCCGCTTGTCCGCTTATTCCGCTGACGTCAATAAGATGGGCAGGCATCTTGGCCAACCCCGATTCCCATTGCGTACGGAGCAGCGTGCCTCCCGCCGTATAGACGGCGTCTGCTCCGTAATTTTGCTTCAATTGCCATGCATCCGCCGCAGATTGCGGATGCCATACAAGAGGAGAATTTATGGTCCCCTGTGCCCGTGCGTTTGCGTTTGTACCCATGCTGTTCCCCTCCTGCTACTGCTAGAATCGTTGTTCTCTTATATACGGCGCACCGAGCGATTCCGGCGAGCCCGACGGTTTGTTGCGATTGCGCCATCCCAAGTACATAAGTACAAGAATCGTTACGATATACGGAATCATTTTCAAGAAATAGGAAGGTATTTCACTGCCAATAAGCTGAATGCGGAAGCCGAGCATATCGAGCGCACCGAAGAAATAGGCGCAGAACAATGCCCGAACCGGATTCCATCGTGCAAAAATAATAAGCGCAACCGCAATCCATCCGCGTCCGGAGGTCATCCCTTCCGTCCAGGTTGGCGAGTACACGAGCAGCAGATCGGCACCCGCAAAGCCAATAAGTGCAGATCCAGCGACGATATAAGCATATCTAAGCAGTTGTACGCGAATGCCCATTACGTCAGCTGTTGCCGGATTGTCACCGATCGCTCGCAGATGCAATCCTGCTGATGTCTTATGAATGTAGAGATGAAGGACAATAACAAGGACGAAGCTGAACCAAGTCAGCACATCGAGATGCGCGAACACGGGACCAATGAACGGAATGGACTCGAGCCACGGCATATCGAGCTTCGGCACAGCGCCATTCACAGGCTGACCGCTGATCGGCTTGCCCAGGTATGCGCTAAGCCCCGCACCGAACAACGTCATTGCAAGTCCGCTCACGATCTGATTCGTTCGAAGCGAGACGCTAAGAAATGCATGCACGAATCCAAGCGCCATACTGACGCCGCAGACTGCAAGCAGCGTAAGCGTCAAGCTGCCCGTATGCAAATAAGTCAAGCAAGCTGTTACAGCCCCCATTAGCATGAGACCTTCAGCTCCAAGCTGGATAATACCCGAGCGTTCAATCAATATGCCTCCGAGTGTCGCGAACAGGAGCGGCGTACCGGAAGAGATAGCCGCCAGCACCATTTGTATAACAATATCCATGTCTGATCCGCTCCTCTAGTAACTGTTCTTGCGAATTCGGAACTTGCTGATCGTACCGCCGGCAATTAAGAAAAATAAGATGGCTCCCTGGAGCATTTCCGATATGGAAGACGGCAGTCCTATCGTCTGAACGCTGTAGCCGCCGACAATTAACCCGCCGAACAGAAATGACGAAATAATGAGTCCAACCGGATGCAGCTTGGCTAACCAAGCAACGATAATCGCTGTATATCCGTAACCAGGCGATATGCCGTACATTAGTCTATGCGAGACACCTGACACTTCTGCCATACCCGCTAGACCGGCAAGCCCCCCGCTAATAAGCATAACGAGCAGTATATGTCTGCTGATTCGAATGCCCGCATTGCGCGCGGCCTCTGGGTTGGCGCCGATCAGACGAAGCTCGTAGCCCCATCTCGTGTACTTAATGAACAGGAAGTATAGAATGACAGCGATTATACCGAACACAAGACCAAGGTGAAGTCTCGTATCGCCGAGTACAGGCAGCGACTGCGCCTCTGTGAATATCGGCGTACCCGGGAAGTTCATTCCTTCCGGATCTTTCCACGGACCGAAGACGAAATAGTCCATCGCGAGAAGCGCCACATAGTTTAACATCAAGGAGCTGACCAGCTCGTTAACTTGGAAATACGTTCGCGGAATTGCGGTCAGCAGTCCCCATATTCCGCCAGCGACGATACTTAAAACAATCATCGCAGGAATGATCAGAATGCCCGGCAGGTTCGGCATATAGATCGTTACTGCTGTAGCCGCCATCGCTCCTGCGGCGAATTGGCCTTCTGCGCCGATATTCCATACCGATATGCGATAAGCGATCGCAACGCCGAGACCGCAAAGCAATAGCGGTATAGATTTGACGAGCGTCTCCGTGATGCCGTATTCGGTGCCGAAAGCGCCCGTGAACATTTTGCGGTACACAGGAATGGGGTTCATGCCGTTCGCTGCTATGAAGATGCCGCAGGCGATTAACGCAAGCAGAACAGAAGCGAACGGGATCCACCAGGCGTTGCCTTTCTTCGAAGGATCGATCTCGATCCGATAGGCGAACAGGTTCACGCCCTTCGGTGCTCTGGATTTACCCGGTGGAGGTGTACCGACGCTCGTGCTAGTTAAGGCCGCTTTGTCGCTCATACTGCCGCCTCCTCTTTCTGGGCGTCCACTACCCGCAGTCCGGCCATATACATGCCAATCGTTTCGCGATTCGCTTCCGAGCGAGGAAGCTCGCCAACGATCTGTCCGTTGTAAATGACTAATATCCGGTCGGACAGCTGCATAACCTCATCCAGATCCTCCGATATTAGCAGCACGCTTTTGCCTTCCCCACGCATATCGGTCAGCAGCCGATGAACGCCTTCCGTCGCGCCGACGTCCAGTCCCTGTGTAGGATGCACAGCTACCATCAACAGCGGCTGCTGGTGAACCTCCCTGGCAAGCAGCAGCTTCTGTTGATTGCCTCCCGAGAGCTGCTGGACCGGTGTGTCCAGGTTCGGCGTCTTCACGTCGAATTGCTCCACTAGACTTTGCGACCATTCGCGATTGTGACCGGTGCGCAAGAAGCCAAAGCGCGAACGTTCCTCCGATCGATATGACTTGAATAATAGATTATCAACAACGCCGAGACTCCCGGCTAACCCGCTCTTCATCCGGTTCTCCGGCACATGAGCGATACCAGCCTCGATGGCTCCTTTGACCGATCCATTCTTTAATGCTTCTCCATTAAAATGAATCGTACCGCGCTTCCAACTGCGAAGCCCGGTCAATACCTCGGCCAGCTCCTTCTGCCCGTTGCCGGCAACGCCAGCAACGCCAACAATTTCACCTTCATTCACATGCAGCGTGAAGCCGTCAAGCGTCTTGCGCCCATGATCGGCGAATACGTCAACCTGTTGAACCGTAAGCAACGGCTTGCCTGGCTGACGCGGCGCAAGCGGGCGAGCTTCTCCGATTTCCTTGCCGACCATCAGCTTCGCGAGATCTCGTTCATTCGTCTCGCTTTTGGCCATCGAATGGATCATCTTTCCTTTACGCATAACCGAAATATGGTCGGATACCGCCATGACTTCTTTCAGCTTATGCGTAGTCAGGATAACAGTCTTGCCTTCCCGCTTCATATGCTGCAGCGTCTCGAAGAGCTGCTCCGCCTCGCCTGGCGTCAATACGGATGTAGGTTCATCCAATATAATAAGGCTGGCGCCTCTGTACAGCGTCTTCACGATCTCGACGCGCTGCTGCTCGCCGACAGACAGCTGCCAGATCGGGCGGTCAACCGGGAATGCAAGCCCGAATCGATCTGCAATGCCTTCAATTTCCTCCTGCTTATCGCGCAGCCACTTCGCCCCGCGCCAAAACGACGATTTCTCGCCCAAAATAATATTTTCCGCCGCCGTCAGCGTCTGCACGAGACGGAAGTTTTGAAACACCATACCGACGCCAAGCTTCATCGCGTCCTTCGGCGAGCGAATACGAGCTTTCTCGCCATGGATCAGGATTTCTCCGCTCGTAGGTCGATAAACGCCCGACAGCATGCACATCATCGTACTTTTGCCTGCTCCATTCTCTCCAAGCAGCGCATGAATCTCGCCGGGTTTGGCATAGAAATCGACGTTGTCATTGGCTACGACCGAGCCGAACCGCTTCACAATCTGCTGCATCTCTACCGAGTATATGGACTCCATAGGCGTTCTTCCTCTCAATAAATCTTTCCTTTGAATCGCCTCATCTTGAAAATAATACGGTTATAAATCAACAAATCCCTTAGGGAAGGGATTTGTTGATTGACTGTTATTTAAGAACATACAAGCTATCAAAGCTGCTATTTATTTCGGGATCGTGCCGTCTACGCCTTTCACAAACCAATCCATGACTAGAATTTCCTCGAGAGTCAGCGTTTTGCCTTCTTCTACCTTGACTGCGCCCGTCGGATCAACGATAGGTCCTTTGAATACGCTCATTTCGCCGCTAGTCAATTTCACTTTCGTTTCGTCAACCAGCTTCTTCACATCATCCGGAACGCTAGGCCCCATCGGGGCGAGATCGACCATGCCATCGGAGAGCGATCCGGAGAATTGCTCACTCTTCCAAGTGCCGTCGATAACCGATTGTACGACCTGCGTATAATACGGACC
The DNA here is from genome assembly GCF_052115185.1 of Paenibacillus sp. 2TAB19. NCBI lineage: Bacteria > Bacillati > Bacillota > Bacilli > Caryophanales > Paenibacillaceae > Paenibacillus > Paenibacillus sp. 2TAB19. The sequence continues at coordinate 99,191 of NZ_JBFRGE010000009.1, forward strand.
CCAGTTCCAAATCGGGTTGGTCAAGTACGCTTCTGGAGCGAAGCGTGTCATATCGGAGTCGTTGCCGCCTGCCATTGCGCCTCGTTCAGCAGCCGCTTGAAGCGTTGCCGGCGAATCCTGATAAGCGAGCAGCACGTCTGCGCCTTTGTCCAGCAAGCTGACTGCCGCTTGACGTTCCGTCGTTGGATCGTACCACGTGTTCGTCCATACGACGCTCACCGTAGCATCCGGATTCACGCTTTGTACGCCGAGCGTGAAAGCGTTAATGTTATAGATAACTTCTGGTATCGGGAACGCGCCTACATAGCCGATCAAGTTCTTCTTCGTTACTTTGCCTGCCGCAATACCGCTTAGGTAGCTGGCATCGTAGTTTTTGCCGAAGTAAGTGCTCATGTTGTCATTCGTCTTGTAGCCGCCGGCGTGCAAAAATTTCACATCTGGGAACTTCTTGGCAACGTTCAGCGTAGGGTCCATGTAGCCAAAGCTTGTCGTAAAGATGATGTCGTGATTCTGAGCAAGCTCTGTTATGATCCTCTCTGCATCCGCGCTCTCCGGCACGTTCTCAACCGTATCCGCTTTGATGCCTAACTTCTCCTCCATGTACTTGCGGCCTCTATCGTGTTCGAATGTCCATCCGCCATCACCTGGAGGGCCGATGTAGACGAAAGCAACTTTAGGAAGCTCTGCAGGCGTATCTGTCGCAGTTCCGTCCGAAGCTTTATCGGTCGGTGCGTTCGTCGCGCCATTGTTACCGCCTTCTGCCGGATCGTTTTTGTTATTGCTGGAACAACCGGATAATACGAGTACGAGCGTTAAGATGAGGGCCAAGCTTACGGACAATACTCTGTTGCGTTGCTTCATTGCGTTCCACCCCGACTCTCTATTTTTCATCTCTCAACTTTGTTCGAGATGTAACTTCAATATATATTCACGTCATGATGACGTCAATATATATGACATTATATTGGTCGGGTGTCTAAAAACAACGTTGTCCATTGTGCGTCATGCACTAAATGAATTGTGTTGCGTTATATTACCTTACATAAAAGAGGTGTCTCACGGTCGGACGGACCTATTGAACGCAAACGCAAGCTCTAAATCTATTGGATTGTCCACATCTAGCAACACTCCATTCGACCGTGCAGATACAGCTTCTCCGCGATAGCGAGCGTCTGCAAACAATTTACGCGCCCCCGTGTCACCTTCCAGCTTAGTTACAGCCGCAAACATCGACTTCGACAAAATTGCAGGCGGCATCAACGCATAGGTCCCATTCTCTTCATTCCATGATGAGCTTGCAACGTAATCCAAGTTAGACTGCTTGCTATAACGATCCATAAGCCGCTCTAAATGAGTCTTATCAACAAATGGCTGATCAGCCAGCATAACAAGGATTGCATCCGGCAACGCATGCTCCCCATTAGGTTGAATCCATGGCAGCGCCTCTAATCCCGTTCGCAATGAATAAGCCATTCCGTCATCCGCTCTTTCGCTAATTACAATCCGAACGGAAGGAGAGTCTTGAGACGGCTGGCCCAAGACTCTCTCATCAAACTCCTTAGACAACCAATTTAGAGGATCGCTTGGATGTACAACAACGACGACTTCCTCAACGCTGCATTGAAGCAGCGCATGAAGAGCCATGCTGCCGAGCGTCATCCCCGGCATCAGCTCCAATTCCTGCTTGCGCCGTCCCATTCGTTTGCTCCGGCCAGCCGCCAAATAAATAGCCGATATGACCATCAGCTCTCGCCCCTCTCCGCGCGCGTTCGGTTCGGCCTGCCCGCACAGCGATTAACTCCGCAACAACGCTCACCGCAATCTCATAAGGTCCGTCGGCACCGATCGATAAGCCGATAGGAGCTCTAACGTTCGACGGCATCAAGAAGGTTTCGAACAGCATGCGTATTCGCTTCTTCGATCCCATGACACCGATATAGGCTAACCCAAGCGGAAGAGCGATCCCTAACAGCTCTTTATCCTGCTGCAGCTGATGACTGCAAATAATCAAATAATCATTGCGGCTCATCGCCAGCTCAGCCACTATCTCCGCTGGAGTGCCAATGACAATCAGCGCCTCCGGGAAACGTTCATTCGTGCATATACCGGCTCTCCAGTCTGCTATAACAAGCTGAAAGCCGACATTTCTAGCTATTGAATAAATAGCCTCAGCATCCTTGCCTGCACCGAACAATACGAGCCTTGGCCGCGGTCTGATGGTAAAGAATAATCGATCAGGCACATTATCAATCTCTGTGAAGCGGATAGGCTCGGCGGTATCATTCACACGCTCTCGAATACGGTACGTGATATCCGAATGAACCAACCGCCGCTCCAAGGTTACGCTTCGTCCGCCGCCAACAATGGCAGCAGCTTCTATTAGCAGCTCACGCAGCAGGCCCGTTACCGGCTCCAGCAGTACCCTTATCTCGCCTCCGCAGCCGAGCGCTTCTCCCCATATCGCATCCTCTTCAGGGTTCATATTATATTGCGCAATCTCGAATTGACCTTCGCCCGACAACCATACMCGTTCTGTGCGTTCGAGCAAATCATGCTCTAGACACCCCGGGCTTATGGTGCCAATCTGCTCACCGTCAAGCTTGAACAGCATACATGCGCCTGGCTTACGATAGGAATGTCCATTCACATCGATAATCGTAGCGAGCACGGACGGTTCTTCGCTATCCACAATCGATTGCAATAGCCGATGCACATCCATATGCCGTTCCTCCTATTCTAGCGGACCATTTGTCCGTATCTTCATGGATAGACGATTATAATCTAGCGATAAGACGGCGAAGCGATTGATCCGCTTCCTTCAGTACGACCGTTTTGTCAATCGTCCTCACAAGCTTCTGTTCCATCACCACTTGACCGTCAATAATGACCGTATCGACATCGCCTCTAGTCGCCGCATAGACAACGCGGGAATACCAATCCGCATCGAATGATGGATAGACGTGGAAGTCCTCTAGATCAAGCAGCTGTATATCGGCAAGCTTGCCGACCTCAATGCTGCCGATCTTCTCCTCCATACCAAGCACTCGCGCTCCGCCGATCGTTGCGAGCCGCAACACTTGTCTCGCATTCATGACCGTCGGACCATGTTTCACCTTTTGAATATAAGCAGTCAGCCGCATTTCCTGAAACATATCAAGGTTGTTGTTGCACGGCGCTCCGTCTGCGCCAAGACCTACAGCAATTCCTTGCTCAAGGAGCAGCGGAACTTCGGCAATACCTGATGACAGCTTCAAGTTCGAGCCCGGGCAATGCGTCACTTTGACGCCGCGATCGCGAATAATGCGTTTCTCTTCTTCATCCAGCCATATACTATGAGCGAGAATCAGATTAGGACGCGCCAGACCGATATGGTCAAGATAGACGACATTGCGCATGCCGCGTTCTGCCTCCACCATCTCGATCTCCCCTAAATTTTCCGATGCATGAGTATGAACCATAACACCGTATTGAGCAGACAAGTCACGAACACCCACAAGCAGCTCTTCCGTGCACGAGACGACAAAACGCGGACAGAACGCATACTGTATTCGCCCATTCGCAGCGCCGTGCCACTTTTCGAGCAGATCGACGCTATCCTGCAGCGACTTGGCAGTATTCTCTTGCAGCGGCAGCGGCACTTCCGAGCCATGATCCATCATTACCTTGCCGGATACCGCTCGTATACCGCTTTCCATAATAGCTTGGAACGCAGATTCCGTATAATGAACCGTCTCCATATCTAGAATCGTCGTCGTTCCGCTTCGAATGAGTTCGCCGATGCCTAACATGGCTGAGTAGTATACAGAATCCTCGCTATGCGCCGCTTCAAGCGGCCATATTTTCTCCTTCAACCAATCAATTAAAGCAAGATCATCCGCACGTCCGCGGAACAACGTTTGGCATAGATGGATGTGCGTCTGAATAAACCCCGGCAGCAGCACTTTACCGCCCGCATCGATTATTCGGTCTGCATGCGGGGCGTCGATGACGCCGCCTACTTGCTTTATTACATTTCCTTCTATTAAAAGATCGCCTTCTACAATGTCATGCTGTTCGTTCATTGTCATAATAACGGCATTGCGAATCCATATTGTAGCCACGGCTATCTCTCCTTTATTGCTTTCCGACACGCAGCGTCTCTTTGACTTGAACGCTGCCGCTCGTTGCGAAAGGCTGGTTATGAAGCATACGGCGAAAAATAAACGCAATTTTCAGACGCATAAAATCATTCATCTTCTTCAAATCAACTTCCAGCAGCTCGCTTATCTTCTCAATACGGTATGTCGCAGTGTTGCGATGAATGAACAGCTTTTTGGCCGTCTCATTTAATTGTCCGTCGTTTTCCAAGTAGGCTTCAAGCGTGCGCAGCATCTCGGAGGCGTATTCCGGTTCTTTGTTCAACAACGAACCCAACCAGCGCTTGCAGAACGTCTCCATTCGTTCTTTGGTCACATGCTCGAAGATAAGCGCGAGATCCATTGTCTCGTAGCTCAAGATTCGGCTGCCGCCGCCCCATTCCGCTGATAGGCGATTCGTCTCTTTGCATTCCTCGAACGCTTCGGCAAGCTGGTTAGCACGTTTCTTCGCACTGCTAATAGAGGCTCTGATCTCATAGCCGCCTTTCGTTTTCACCGAAGCAAAAAATGGAGCAAGCGCCGAAGCGATTGCTTCATCGCCATTGTCCGCGTCGGCAGGAAACACCGACAGCAGTCCTTCTTCCATTACGATATGAGTGCCCTTTAATTGTTGAATACTCGAATTACACAGATATTCCGACTTCAGCAGCTCCAGCTTCTCCGTCCGCAGCTCCTTATGGATCAGCCCACTGAAATCCGTTAGCACACAGCGATACCACGGGCGGAACAGATCGATCTCGAAGCGCTCCGCATACTCTTCTATTGTCTCGACAGGAAGGCCGTTCAATAGAAACCGTTTGATAAGCAGTCCGAAATCCTTCTGCACCGATAGTTCGAAATAATCCTCATAGCTAAAATTCATATGATAGGCAATCAGCTCAGCGGCTTGATAATATAAACCTTCCTCAATTGGCGTTACAAGCAGCTCCGATTGGAAGAACAACACGCAACCGGAATCAGGCGTATGCTTGATGAGCGGAATGCGAAGCGCCTCGACCTGCTTGCAGGAGATCCATCCCTCTGCTCGTTGCCCCTGCATCCCGCATGCGATCTCTTCGGCAGACAATATAGTGCCGTTATAAACAATCTGTCCGCGCGATCCAACCACGGCAAGCGGAATTTCCACTACTTCGGCAATCGAGTCGAACATTTGTTGAATCGGATTCGGCTTCAACGCGAATCGCATCAATTGGATTTGTTTATTAACGACATCGGTCAGTACACCGGTGCTTCGCTTCATCTCTGCCCGGAACAATCCATTCATTTGGTMTGAGAAGGTGAACGGGTATGGCAGCTCGATAATCGGAAATCCAAGCTCGTTCGCTTGGTCGATCAACTGCTGCGGCACCTCCGTCCAGAATCTCCCCAGCTTAATGCCAAGCGCCGCCGATCCGCGTTCATGCAGCGTTCGCAGCAATTGACAAGCGTCCTCCGGATGATCCTTGATGAGATACGCAGTAGTCAGCAGCATCTCGCCTTCCTTAATCCAATCCGTAATATCGGGCGCATCCATCACATTGACGGATGTAATAATTTTATCCTTCCCTTTGATACCGGCAATCAGTTTCCCTTCCGATAACGGATACACCGATAAAGCTTGCTCGACGGTCATATGCAATCGACACACCCCGCTCTCGAATGATTGCTGCTCCCTATCACCTGTTCAAGCATCCCATCTTTCAAGCAAAACGTAAGCATTTATGTTAGTTTATCTAACATAATATATTAGGATTTGGCTTATGGCAATACATTTCATTAGGAATCAGGTCATATCGAGACAAAGCGACGGATTTACCTCACGCATATATTACACCAAATGAGGATCGATTTTGAAGCCGACGATGGATCAGCCGTAGAAATAGAAAAGGACTTCGACCGAAGTCGAAGCCCTTTCTATTACGCGCGTTATTGAGCAATCGAGCTGAACATAGGCAGCAGCTCCTCGAAGATGAGTCGCCTCGACAGATCGGCATCATTCCGCTTCGTGACCGTTTTGCGTATGACGATAATGAGCTCTTGTTCGGGTGCGACGAGCAAATATTGTCCGCCGTGTCCAAAAGCAAAGTAACAATCCGTGTTTCCGTTATGGCTTGCCGGAGTGCGCCACCAATGATAACCGTATTCTCCGTAAATCGGCGGCTCGTAATGCAGCAGACCGCGATGATGCATCTTAGTGGAGAGATCAATCCACTCGGATGACAGCAGCCTCTCTCCTTCCCAGACGCCTCCTAGCTTATACAACAGACCGAACTTCGCCAAATCCATGCCAAATAAGCTTAGTCCGGTGCCGCCTTCATTGATTCCATCCCTCTCGGTCCATCTCGCCTTGCGGAACCCAAGCGGTTGGAATAGCTTCCTGCTTGCATAATCCAACGCAGGCACGCCAACAGCCTTCGTTAATATGGCTGATAACAGATGCGATGCCCCCGAATTGTAAGTATAGGCTTGTCCAGGCGGCGAAATGATCGCTTTCTCCAGCACAAACCCGATCGGATCACTGGCTGCCCGCAAAGCCCGGTACGGCTTATCGAAGTCCGGCCACTGAAATCCCGGCGTCATCGACAGCAGATGCTTAATCCGTATTGCCGCCTCGCTTGAAGCCGCCAATCGCGCCGCAGCTGGATGGTCCAAATAATCTGCGATTGGATCGTCAACACTGCCAATCTGACCTTCATCAATGGCCATGCCAATCAAACATGACAATACGCTCTTGGTACATGAATAGAGACTGCCCATTGTATCCGTTCCGTGCTCATACCATTCCGCTGCTGCCTCGCCGTTATGAAGAACGATGACCGTATTCATTTTCCAAGCGCGAAGCTGATCGTCCAACGACTCAAGCCTGCTATGTAATTTCATGCTCATGCTGCTTCAGACTCTCCTCTACGAAACGCTGCTTTGCTGCTCTGCGGCCGATTGTCGATTAGGCAATACCGTCGAGACAAGCAATATAACAACCGAAATTAGTGCTACCCAAATAAAGATCGTATGCAGGCTGCTTTCAAGAAGATGGGCATCGATGCTATTCGTACTGCCGGTATTAAGAAGCATGCCGAATACGGTAATGCCAATCGTCTGACCTAGCGTACGTATGAAATTATTGCTGGCAACCGCCGAGCCGCGCAGCTCCCACCCGACGGCAGAAGATACGGTAACGGTCAACGAAGTCAGCGACAAACCGAATGACAAGCCTGACAACAGCGTGTAAACGATGAACCAAAAGAACGGCGTCTCCGCGTTCATCAACGCCAGGCCAATCCCGCTTATAAGCAACAAGATAGCACCTGTAACCGTAATGAGGCGGACACCTAGCTTTGCAATCCAATTGCCTGCCAATATAGCACCTAGCGGCCAAGCAATAGAAAGCGGAATCATAACTAATCCCGAATAAGTTGCCGGCTTGTTATATACCCCTTGAATCCATAACGGCAAATAAAAAATAATAACGACGTTTACAACGCAAATTAGAAAGCCAGCCAAGTTCGCAACGCTAATAATGCGGCTTCTGAACAATTCGAAGGGAATAATCGGCTCTGGCGACCTTCTTGATGCCGCAACRAATAAAGCCAGGAACACAACCGAAGCTGCGAACAGCATGCCGATAGCAAGCGTGGAAATGCCGTTTGCATCTTGATCGCGCAGCAGCGTCATCCCATATAGGAAGGCGAACATGCCAATCGTGAATAATACAATGCCTATGTAATCGATATGGCGTCTCTTCTTTACGAATGATTCGCGAAGCGCTGCAGAAAGCAAATAAATCGCTGCGATACCAAACGGCAAGTTCATGTAGAAGATCGCTCTCCAAGAGACGTAATCAACGAGCAATCCGCCAAGCAAAGGTCCCGATATGCCTGCTATTCCCCATACGCTGGACATCCAGCCCTGTACCTTGGCCCGCATCTCATACGGGTACAGATCGCCTATAATCGTATAGGGTATCGTCGTTAACGCCCCGGCGCCAAGTCCTTGCAGCGCGCGAAACCAAATGAGCTGGTTCATCGATTGCGCCACGCCCGACAGCATGGAGCCGGCTAGAAAAATAAGCGCTCCAATTATAAAAATCTTTTTGCGTCCATATAGATCGGATAGCTTGCCGTATACCGGAGTTGTAATAACCGTTGCCAGCAAATAAATAGAAATAATCCAGCTATACTGCCTAATCCCTTCAAGCTCGCTTGTAATGCTTGGCATTGCGGTACTGACAATCGTTCCTTCAATTGCGGCAAGGAAAGTAGCGACGAACAAAGCGATCGTCACTTGCTTTCGATTTTGTTGTGCTTGCATGCTTCACCCTTTCCTTCTACCAGTCGTCTCTCTATACTATAATCTATTCTGTTCTTTACCGTGCGTAAATATGAATGGTCATTACGAAGTTTGCAGAAGGTTCTCTCTCCAGAAGCGCAGACATTCCGCTTTCGTTGCCTTTACCAAATAATCGCCCCGTTCCGCTTCGCAAGCCGCCCAGAAGCCTGTATCGCGGAATAAGCGGCACATCAGCAGCTCCGCTGCCTTGCATGCTGCAAGCTCATCAGCGAGCAGCTTGATGCATATCGTAAATACGAGCGTCTCGTATCGCCGTAAATATTCAACCTTTTGCTCAAAACCAAGCATCCTAACAGCCGCCTTTCGACCTATTGCCAAAATCTTCTGCAACTATTGTAGCTCAGTCTTGAAAGGAATTAGTTACGAAAAGGTTAAAGTTGAATCCTGCCTCTATTGCCAACGTATAATAGGTATCCATTCATGAGTCATTATGATAAGCTAACGGTTAGATGAATAATTCGGATGTAATTATTTGGAACAAATATATGAACGATAGGATGCGTTTATAATGGGTGCCTATGACTTATTATTATCAATTATTGAACAGGTTGGCTATGCGGCCTTATTTCTTGTATTATGTCTTGGACTAATCGGACTGCCTATTCCGAACGAGGCGGTTGTTATGACCGGCGGCGCATTAGCAGCTTCCGGAGTCCTTTCTCCGATTCCAGCCTTTATTATGACTTGCCTTGGCATATGCTCCGCGATGAGCTTCGGTTATAGTATCGGAAGGTTCGCCGGCAGCCGGTTGTCCAACTGGTTCAGCAGCAAAAAAAATATTAATCGCTTCGTTACGCGAGCGGAAGAGCTGAGCGGCAAGTACGGCGGTTATGCAATCAGTCTAAGCCTCTGTCTGCCATTCCTAAGACATGTGACGCCTTACGTAATGGGTATTAACAAAATGCCGTTCAAACGTTTCATCTTGTTCGCTTATCCTTCGGCGTTTGTCTGGACGCTCATTTATTTCATTATCGGCACTTTAGTCGGCGAGCAAGTCCAAAATATCGCCAATGCGATTTATCAATATGGTATATGGATTGTTATTGCGCTTGCGGCAGCCGCAGCTGTCTACCTTGGATTCCGGATTACGAAGCAGCGCAGAATGAGCAAAGAGAACGTCGAACGTACGATGTGAGCATGAACATCGTGGTACACAGGAGAAGCATCGCAAATAAGCGATGCTTTTTTTAATTGTTGCCTATTACGAAGCAAAGAGAAGGATTAGGGAGATTTAGTCTAATGTAAGCGCTTATTTGATGATCGCGATCAAAGATTCCTACTCATGCGATCAAGTATAATAACGATTAGTGCACATCGGCCCCGACTTTTCTGAAAGTGGAAAGTCCTATCATTTTCCTAGGAGGTATATTTGTTTTGCTTTTCAACCTTAGACAAACCTGGTTTTCCAATACCCGCAACGATATTTTATCCGGTATTACAGTCGCTCTCGCACTTATTCCAGAGTCGATCGCCTTCTCTCTTATGGTTGGCGTCGATCCGATGGTCGGTATTTACGCATCGTTCTGCATTGCCGTTATTACGGCTTTCGCAGGCGGCCGTCCCGGCATGATCTCAGCAGCGACTGGCGCAATGGCGCTTATTATGGTTAGCCTTGTTGATAAGCATGGCATCGAGTATATGTTCGCCGCAACCATATTAGCAGGTGTGCTGCAGTTCATCATGGGTGCGCTTAAGCTTGGCCGCTTCATTCAGTTCGTTCCGCATTCCGTCATGCTCGGATTCGTGAACGCATTAGGCATTCTTATATTTACGACGCAGCTCGTTCACTTTGTAGGCGCAAGCTGGATCATGTACGCGCTCGTCGGCTTGACGCTGCTCATCATTTATATTTTACCGAAGTATACGAAAGCCATTCCGTCGCCGCTTGCGGCGATCATTATCGTATCGTTGATCGCGATTGCGATAGGCGCAGATCTGAAGACCGTTGGCGATATGGGCAAAATCGAGAGCGTCATGCCGTTCTTTCATTTGCCTGACGTCCTACTCTCCTTCGATACGTTAGCCATCCTATTCCCATATTCGTTCTCGTTAGCCATTGTCGGCATTCTTGAGTCATTATTAACGGCTTCGGTTATCGATGAGATCACGGATACGACCAGTAATAAAAACCGTGAAGTAAGAGGACAAGGGATTGCGAATATCGTCACAGGTTTCTTCGGGGGCATGGCAGGCTGCGCATTAATCGGGCAATCGGTCGTCAACATGAAATCCGGCGGTCGGACAAGGCTGTCAACGCTTGTTGCCGGGGCATTCCTGCTGTTCCTCATTCTCGCGCTTAGTGATATGGTTCGCGCGATCCCAATGGCAGCCCTTGTCGGCGTCATGATCATGGTAGCGATCAGCACTTTCGATTGGAAGTCGGTGCTTCATCTTCATCGTGCACCGCGAACGGATGCGTTCACTATGATCGTGACCGTCATTATCGTATTAGTGACACATGATCTGTCCAAAGGCGTTATGGCCGGCGTTGTGCTTAGCGCCCTGTTCTTCGCCTGGAAGATCGCTAAGATTAAAGCATCAGTCAAATTGGATGGAGCGAACGTTAAGACATACACGCTCCGCGGTCAGTTGTTTTTCGGTACGACGACCAGCTTCGTCAACCTATTCGATTACATGAATGACCCGCAAGCGATTGTGCTGGACTTCAGCGGCTCGCATGTTTGGGACCAATCAGCCGTAACCGCGATGACGAAGGTGAAAGCAAAGTATGAGCTGCTGGGAAAGCAAGTATCGTTTATCGGACTTAACGAAGAAAGCCAAACGATCATTCATAGGACGGGCTTAACCTCATCAAGTGATCATTAAATAAAAAAAGCGTGCACTCTGATATCAAGATTTCAGAGTGCACGCGTTTTTTATTATCATTATTTTTCCAGCTTCGCCTTTGCCGTATCGACTAGCAGGTCGAACAGCTCATCGTCTTCCTCAAGCTGATCCTCCAAGGCCAGAAGCTCTTCTTCCTTGCCCGATTCATGAAGGAAGAACAACCCGTAGCCCCAATCTCTAGTACCGCGCTTGCTCGCAAGAGTGATCTCGTATTGATTGCTATGCCCTTCTGCTTCAAACTGTACTTTGCCGACATACCCATCTTCCTTCGAGTACGTCATCTCCGCGTTCAAAATCGTAATTTGCATGTTCAAATGTCTTCCTCTCGGCATTGTAACTGTCATTATTGCGGTGTTAGTTGATTTAATTGATTGAGCAGTTCATTGATCTTATTAATCGTATCAGGAATTCCTGTCGCTTCGAACGCTGCCCGGCCTTGCTCGATATTCGTCAGCGCCTTATCGATGCTCAGATTCAATTGCGCATTATATTCGGTAATCGACTGATGCAGATCCTTCGCATAATCCGGAACGGTCAATGCCCCGTATTCCTTGATCTGCTGCTTGAGCGCCAGCAATTGCTCCTTCAGATCGGTTCTTGCATTCAAATCGTTCACTGCTTGTTCTGCCATTGTCTGYATGTTTTGTCCGAAGTTCGTAATCGACTGCAAATAGGTCGTTGTTTCTGCGGCGAAATTGACGGTTTGGGTTGCTTCCTCGATAATGCCGCATCCAGCGGCAAATACCATAGCTGCGACTACAATCAGCATTAAGCTCCTTCTCATCATCAGTAAACCTCTCCTTATAACCATGCTTAAGTAGAATAGCATAGCCTCTAATCAGCTTGCAACCGTATAGGAGATTCATGATGAACGCCTATCCAGCCCCTTGCATACATTACAATACGATTCCGGCACAGCTCGGTTTCGTGTATCCCATGAGAGGGTGGTTTGGATGGTTATTCAATTAACGGCGCTGCACTGGGTATATCTAGGCTTCATAGTCGCCATTATTGGATTCATGCTAATGAGACGCGATACGACGTTAATCTGTATCGCGGGCATACTCGGCATCGGTTTGCTTGCAACCACATCGGCAAGCGGCTCGGTAAGCGGTATTTTCGATAGCTTTATTTTTGCCATCAAAGAATTAATAGGCACGATACTCATCATATCTATCATCGTTGCCATGAGCCGCGTGCTTATACGCACCGGAATAAATGAGATCATGATCTCGCCATTCACTTGGTTCATGAAAACGCCGGCGCTTGCTTTCTGGGGAATCGGCATCATCATGATGGTGACGTCATGGTTTTTCTGGCCGTCACCAGCCGTCGCGTTGGTTGGGGCAGTGCTTCTGCCAGTCGCCATTCGCGTCGGATTGCCGGCTCTCGGCGCTGCCGTAGCTATGAACCTGTTCGGGCATGGTATTGCCTTGTCAGGCGACTATATTATTCAAGGCGCGCCTAAGCTGACAGCTGACGCTGCAGGATTGCCAGTCAGCGAAGTGATGCAGGCGAGCATACCGCTTGTTATCGTAATGGGCGTCGTGACGACCGTTGCAGCCTATTGGATGATGCGTCGCGATCAGCGGCTCGGCAAGTGGAATGACGGGCTTGTCGCCGCGACACCGGAGGAGATCAAGGCAGACAGCAAGGACCAGGCCGAAGGGGCTGCCAGTCTGTCGCTGCGTACGAAGCAAGTGCTCGCTGTCCTTATTCCCGTTTTGTTCGCGATTGATGTCATAACGATGTTCCTGTTAGATCTCCAAGGCGGTGAAGCTACTGCGCTGATCGGCGGCACCTCCATCCTGATCATGCTGCTGATCACGATGCTGTCGCATCGTGGCAAAGGGCTTGAGAAGACGACCAGCTATTTAATAGAAGGTTTCTTGTTCGGCTTCAAGGTATTCGGCCCTGTCATTCCGATTGCCGCATTCTTCTATCTTGGCGATTCGGGCTTCCTGTCCTTGTTCGGCGAGAAGCTGCCTGACGGCTCTCTAGGCATCGTCAATGACCTTGGCCTTGCTCTCGCGCACGTCATGCCCGTTAATGGCGCAGTGGGATCTGTAACGTTGACTGTCGTTGGCGCGATTACCGGACTCGACGGCTCAGGCTTCTCCGGCATTTCGCTTGCCGGCTCTATCGCCCAGCTGTTCGGCCACGCGATCGGATCAGGTCTAGCGACTCTGACCGCGCTTGGGCAAGTCGCCGCCATCTGGGTCGGCGGCGGTACGATCATTCCTTGGGCGCTCATTCCGGCAGCGGCCATCTGCGGCGTAAGCCCCTTCGAGCTCGCTCGCCGCAACTTAAAGCCGGTACTGCTCGGACTTACCGTTACGACGATTGTTGCGATGTTCTTGATTTAAGTCGTTTCTTCTTCCTAACGTATAGTAAAGCTATCGTCCCTATAGTGAGCAGCAGCAGTATGAGCGGGATCATATAGCTGCTGCTTCCTTCGTTATTAAGCCCATTCTGAGGTACTGGCGGTATAGAGCCTTTGCCCAGCGCAGCTAAGTCATCACCTGCATCACTGTACAGCGCTGTTCGACTGCATAAGCTTACCTCCAATGATTTGCCCGTATCGCGGGCATATACGACGTACCGCTGCCCGCTCTTGAATTCGAATCCGCAGCTATCGCTGCCGTTAGCGGATACGACCGCAATATTGGATGTTACAAGTCCTTTCCATACCTCGTTGACATGAAAATTTGTTTTGACAGCATCTGCAGACGATTGGAACAACGGCAAGCCGGATTGCTTAACCGACACAGCTGTTCCTTCAAACACGGCATCATTACGGTCACTTGCGGCCCTTACATCACCAATTTCCGCGCATGAACAGGCATACGTCATCTGCGGAGCGGACAATAATCCGCCGGATACAAGCATTGCTGCTACCAACATCAACCAAACCCATTTTGTTCTCTTCATCTTTACTCCCCCGTTTTCTAGTGTCTCTAAACCAATTCTCTATTCCCTATATAACGTTTGAGTATGGAAAATTGTTTCAAGTGCTCCTATTTCTTAGTGGGAATTTGGCAAAAGAAAATGCCCCGGCGACACCAAATGTCTGCCGAGGCATCAATATGTTTTATGGACGTGTTGCCGCAGCCGATTTTGTCTTCGGCTCTTCGATCAGTTCTGCTTTACCCGGCCAAAATGCTTTTTTGCCAAGCAACACCGTAATTGCGGGAACAAGGAACGGACGAACGATGAACGTATCCATGAGCACACCGATTGCAGTGATCAGTCCAAATTGGACAAGCACTTGAATCGGAAGCGTCGCAAGAACAGCGAACGTTGCAGCCAGTATGAGGCCAGCCGAAGTAATAACGCCCCMTGTCTCGCCAACCCCTTCTTGAATCGCTTGCTTAAGCGGCATTATCTTGCGCTTCTGCCAAATGCTCGAGATCATGAAGATATTGTAATCCTCGCCAAGCGCGATAAGGAATACGAAGGCGTATAGCGGAATTGCGCCTTGTATGGCGTCGACGCCCATGAAATAATGCAAGATGATCCACCCGAGACCTAATGCCGCTCCATAGGATAGGAGTACTGTAGCAATCAGATATAGCGTTGCGGTTATAGAGCGTAAGTAGATCAGGAGCAAAATCATGATTAGGATCGTCACAAGCGGGATGATAACCGTGTTATCACGATCGGTCAGCACCTTCGAATCATGCTGGGCAGCCGTCTGACCGCCGACCCATACTTTTTCGCCMGAATCCCCAATACTGGCATCGGAAAGAGCATCGCTTGCCGCTTCCTTGATGGCCGGAATGAGCGCCATCGCTTCTTGCGAATACGGATTAATATCGAGCACCACCGAGTAGGCAAGCAGATTCGGATCTTCCGAACTAACCTGCGGCTCTGCAACATGATCGATATGCTCAAGCGACTGCAGCTTGGAAGCGACATCGACCTGCTTGCCATCCGTATTCACGACTACGGTGACGGGAGCAAGATCGCCTGGCGTGAACGAAGCGGAGATGACGTCGAAGCCTTCCCTCGATTGCATATCCTTTGGAAAAGATGACAGCAAATCATACGTATACTTGATCTGAGTCGAGAACGTTGCTAACGCGCCAAGCAAAATAATACATACGAGGACGACTGTCCACGGCTTCGTGACGACGAGCTTGCCGACCTTCATGCCAAGCTTCTTATTTGCATCCGGCTTGATGTAAGTTTTGCCGCGTCTTGCAGCGCGAGCTTGATGCTCCTCCTCGGTGCGCGGAACGAACGGATAGAAGGAAGCGCGGCCGAAAATCGCGAGCAGCGCGGGTACTAGCGTCAAGCTGGCGATGCCCATAATGAGAATCGATAAGCTGAACGGAACCGCAAAGCGGTCATAAGCGCCGTACCTGGCAGCCAGTAGCGCGAACAGGGACAAGACGACCGTGAAACCGCTCATTGCTATAGCGCCGGACGCATCCTTGAAGGCACGCTTCAATGCCAGCCCCTTATCCTTCTCGCGCGTCAACTCCTGACGGTAATGCGAAATGAGGAATAAACAATAATCTGTGCCTGCCCCGAACAGGAGTACGGTCATTATAGAGATCGCTTGCGCGTCAACCGTGATATATCCTTCGCCTGCCATCCAGCCGAGCAACGGGCTTGTTACCAAATAAGCGAATCCAACGCCGACAAGCGGGATAATAGCTAGAATCGGCGACCGGTAGATGAGCAGCAATAGGATGAGGACGAGCAATACGGTAGCGATCATCAACGATACGTCTGCGCCCTTGAACAAGTCCGTGGCGTCTACCGATATGCCTACCGGTCCGCTAAGGCGAACCGTAAGCTGCCCGGGATCGTCGATCGATGCAGCGAACGGGTCTTGGCCCGAAACGTCGCGAATAATCGTCTTGATTTCTTCCAAGTTTTCTTTCAGCACTTCCGTTTCTGTCTGCTCGGCGAACGAGACCGGCTGCACGAAAGTCGTTTGATCCTCGGATACGAATTGCTGCAATGCCGGCAGCGGCATCGTGTGGAGCGGAATAAGCTCGCCTTGCGCTTCAAGCGGATGATCCGTTAAAGCTTGGGAGGTTTGCCCAATGTAAGTTAAATCGTCATTCGTTAATCCGCCTTCGCGATGCCATACAATAAGAGCAGGCACGCCGGAGGCGTTAGGGAACTTCTCTTTAATAAGCCGATCAGCCAGTAATGATGGACTGTCGTCTTCCAGATTTTGCGCGTTGTTCTGCTCTTTGTCACCAACAGCTGGCAGCGTAAGTGTCAGTACGGCCGCAAGTACAATCCAAATCGCGAGCGTTATCCACCTCGTACGGCGCCCGGCAACGATTGCGCCTATTTTCTCAATCATGACTCCATCCTCCATTTCACATCTACATTCAAATCGTTTAATATAGTATTACGAGCTCAAATTAATTATATATACCCGAAGGTTAATTAATCAACCTATAATTATTACGAATTATTGAATGAGGTGCAAAGATTGAAAGAAGAACAGCCAAGACGCAGACCGGGACGGCCTAAACGTTCCGAAACGATGCAGCCCAATCTGCTTATTTTGCGCACCGCCGCCATGCTGTTCATGGAGCACGGCTTCGAGAAGGTGTCGCTTGAAGGCGTTGCGAAAGCATGCCGGATAACGAAAGCAAGCGTCTATTATTATTTCGACAACAAAGCGAAGCTCTTCACGGAATGTCTGTTATTCGTGCTTAAGATTGCTTACGACCAGACCGCTCTAATCATGCGTGGACCAGGAATGCTCAAGGAACGTCTGCTCATTGTTGCGGAACGTCATATGAATAACGCGCATGTCGAGTTCGAGACGATGATGCGCGAAGCCGCTCCCGGCTTGTCTGAGGAACAGATTAAGCAGATTCGGGATGGAGAAGCACAGCTTCATATTCTGTTGAGTGAGATATTCGCGCAAGCGATGGAGGAAGGCGTGATCACGAAGTCAGATCCCCTGCTGCTCTCCCATACGTTCACGGCCATGATGACGGTACGCAATCACAAACAATTATTAAATGATCAAAAATCGGTGAAACAAGCTTCCGCYGAAATCGTACAATTACTTTGGAACGGATTACAGCCTCGATCTTAAGGCAATGGTTAGTTTCATCGATACTGCGATTATGTAATAGGAGGTGTTATTTTGTTCAAAACCGCTATCGGCCGTTTAAGAATTGTCGGATTTTATGAGGGAATCTCGTTTTTGGTATTATTGCTGATCGCGATGCCGCTCAAATATTGGGCTAACCTGCCTCATATGGTTACCATCGTCGGCAGTCTGCATGGTTTKCTGTTCACTCTTTACGGGCTTGCCCTGCTTCACGTATGGATCAAGCACCGTTGGTCATTCTTGAAGGTTGTTGCTGCGTTTATCGCCGCATTCCTTCCCTTCGGGACGTTCGTATCCGATGCTAAGCTGCTTCGCAATCATCCTTAATTAACGCTATAAAGAAGCGCCGTCCCGTCATCAATCGATGACCCAGACGGCGCTTCTATATGTTCAAAGCTAACGAATTAAGCATGACCGAACGCTTCGGCATCCGACTCATTCATGGCGATCTCGATCTCTACCTTGCGAATCCGGTTATCGTCCCGCTCCCTAATCGTAAACGTCATATTATGATAACTCCACGATTCGCCGACTGGCAGATCGGGCTTCCGATTGAATAACCAACCGCCGATGGAGTCCACTTCCTCGCTATCCAGATCCGTGCCGGCCGTATCGTTGAATTCGACGATCAATGCTTTGCCGTCCACCATATAACGGTGCTCGTTCAGCATCTCGATCTCCTTCACTTCATCGGCGTCGAATTCGTCGCGAATCTCGCCGACAATCTCCTCGATAATGTCCTCAATCGTAATAAGACCCGAAGTACCGCCGTACTCGTCGAGCAAAATAACAATATGTACGCGCTCCAGTTGCATTTTGCGCAGCAGTTTGTTAATCGGCATCACATCGGGCACGGACATCACCGGCTGCAGCAGCGATTTGACGTCCAACGCACGGTCGCTATCATAGCGCAGAAAAAACTGCTTCGTGTTCACGATGCCAATAATATTGTCCTTGCTTCCGCTTGCATACGGAAACCGCGTATATTGCTCCTTCTTGATGACTGCGAGGTTCTCGTCGTGAGAATGCTCAGCGAACAGACATACCATATCCGTTCGCGGTACCATGATTTCACGCGCGAGCCGCTCGTCGAATTGGAAGATACGATTCACATATCCGTATTCGCTTTTGTTGATTTTGCCGCTCTCATAGCTCTCCGATAGGATGATCCGAATCTCTTCCTCCGAATGGGCTTCATGCTCTTGGGCCGGCTTGAAGCCGAGCAGCCTAACGAGGCTGTTAGCCGAGCCGTTAAGCACCCAGATGAACGGATACATAACCTTATAGAAAATAATAATGATCGGTGCAGTCAATTGGCTGATACGCTCTGACATAATGATAGCAACCGTCTTCGGCGCCAGTTCGCCAAGAACGACATGCAAGTAGGTAACGAGCACGAAGGCAATGAGGAATGACAAAACCGAGCTTACCTCATCCCCCAGCTCTAGTCGATGGAATATAGGATGCAATATGAGTTCAACCGTAGGTTCCCCTAACCAACCGAGACCGAGAGCCGTAATCGTGATCCCTAGCTGACAAGCGGATAAGTAGCCATCCAACTTCAAGGTAACCTGTTCAACCGCCCTAGCATTTTTCACCCCTTCCGCAACCATCTGACTGACGCGGCTTGAACGCATTCGGATGATCGAGAATTCCGTTGCAACGAAAAAAGCGGTAAACACAAGCAGCAGCACAAATATGACAAGCTTTAAAACCATCGTCTTCTTCCTTTGCTAGGTAATGTGGCTAGTAACCGACCTCCACCGACGCGTTCACGATGTAGATGAGATCGTTTTTGTCCTCTTTGTCCGGCAGTACGACGCCGCTCGTCGTAACCATGCCGCCATCGATAAGCTCGACGGTTACTTGGCCGTAAGGCAGCGCGGCCTTTACCTGCTCCACGTCGAGCAGGTCGCGATCGCAAGGAATAGCAAGCTTCACATGAACCTTCATGTTATCAAGCGTGMCGCCTGGCAATACAGAGCGCAGACCGGGCATCGAATTATGGTGAATCGCGTTTTGAACGGCGCGCACCGATGCTTTTGTAATATTTTGACCGTGCAGATCGCAACCCATGCCAATTTCTATGAAAAATAACTTGTCCACTTATACAGCCTCTCCTTTAATTGTCAAATAGATACATGCGAGCATGCATAACTTTACCAGGGCACATCGTCGTCGCTCACGTTAGTCGTGCCGCCGCTATTGTCGTTATAGCTATAGCCTGAACCGTCAAATTCATCTTTCGGCTGTTTGCTTCCGATGATTGGCAATACGTCGGTTAGATCGGGCGGCTGCAGCAGCTCGACCGGCGACATCCCTTTATCGAATTGGAACGCATCGCCTTCGATCACGACAACATAACGTCCGTTATGCTTCGCGATATGGAGCGATTCGCCGAAATCTGCGAGCAAGCCCTTTATCGTAATGCTGTCCAGCTTGAACGTGAACGGCAAGTCCGGCTTCTGCTCGACGAGCGCCGCCGATGCGACAGCCACCTGCTCCTGCGGCCACCATTCTTGAATGTCGCGTTTCTCGCTGGCTGCCCATACTTCCACCGCATTCTCCTCTTCGCGGCGCTCCGTGCTCTCATCATCCTGCCACTTGTCCGATATGTATTGCTGTACCATCTCAATAACCTGCTCGCCCATAACCTCAGGCAATGGCTTCTCGTAAGTAACGTATTTCAAGAAATCTTCGAAATACCGGGCATGCGACGATTGATGAATCTTCAGCTCCCAATGCTCGAGCATGCCTTCCTCCGGCATATGCGGATACTGAATCGACTTGATGCTGCGGGAGCTGATGGCCATCTCGACCTGCGAGATTAAGCTGAGTTCATCCGCAATTCGCGCAATCTTCGGCTCGAAGTCGCATTTAAGCAAAAATAAAAAAGGCTCGTCAAAATACGTGTTCAGCTTGGATAGAGCAATAATGAACGCTCCTCCGCGCACCGCGCTAGTATCCATATAAATACGCACAAGCTCGTCGGCGATGCCAAAGAATCGCTCCTTCGTATCTGCATCGCGCAGCCTCTGGAACAGATTATAGTTCTGATTGCTGCCGAGCTCATAACCCGGTTCAACTGCGAAGCGGCCGATCTTCGTCGRTGCGTTCGCCGTATTCGGATTGCGCTCGACCTTGCGCTTGACGACCCTCGTGAACTCATCGTCTAGAAACTTCTTAATCTCACTGTCCTCGTACGTATCCTCGTCCAGCGTCTGATAATGCTTGAACCGCTTGCCTGACGATGAGGCACTCTCTTCGCCGTCTGTATGAATAACGAAAAACGATAAATATTGCATATGAAAATCCACGTCTGCTGCTCCCCCCTATTTCTCTGATTAGGAATTGATTGCACGCATTTACAGAAACAATAGGCTATACGCTTTGCTCAATAAAGCGGCTGTTGATAGCGGAACTGAGGACTCCGCTCCGTATCGTCATAGCTGCGATGCCAGATAGCTGTCGTTGCCGGAGACATCGGAGGTATCAACCATGACCATCTTCCGGTCACGGTTCTGCCGTTCTCTTGCTCCTGTTTCTCGAATCTGGCGAATTGCTCGGCGGCCGTATGATGGTCGACAATACTGACGCCGTTTTTCTTAAACGAGTGCAGCACCGCGATATTTAACTCCGTTAATGAACRGTCTTTCCATAAGGAAAGGTTCGTAGAAGTATCTAAGCCGAACAACCGTGCAACTTGCGGAAGCTGGTTGTAGCGGTTACTGTCTGCCAGATTGCGCGCACCGATCTCCGTCCCCATATACCATCCGTTGAAGGGAGCTGCCGAATAGCGGATGCCGCCGATCTCTAGCTCCATATCGGATACGAACGGAACCGCATACCACCGCAGTCCCAGCTGCTCGAAGCCATCATGCTCCGGGTGTGTAAGCTTCACTTCAAGCGTCGTCTCCGCCGGCAACTCGTACCATCTCGGCTCATGATCGCCTCGTTGGATAACAAGCGGCAATAGGTCAAACGCCGTTCCTGCCCCGCGCCAGCCTAGCTTCTCGCAAGCTTCAGTCAAAGCAAGGGAAGCCGGATCGCCGACCATACCGTCCTCCAGCTGATAACCTGCGTATCGGACTAGCTGATGATTCCATATCCGAATACAGCTGCCAGTATGCGCCTCCCTCGGCGCAAATACCGTAATCGCCGGTCTGATTCTCCCGCCGTTCGTGGCATATTTCATGTGGTTAAATATATGCCCGGCGATTGTATCTTCATCTTCAGCCTCTCTTGCGTCAAACACTTCAAGCGCCTGCCAGAACAGTCTGCCGATGCAGCGATTGCTATTGCGCCATGCCATCTTCGCGCCATGCTTAAGCTCTTCCGATGTATGCGAATAAGTCCCCCTTGCTTCAATATGTTCATCGATCTGCCGCAGCCTGCTTTCGGTTTCCTGGACTGACTTGCCAAGCTCCGAATAGCAGGCGTGGATAAAGGAGGCTGCCTCCTCCATTAATGCTCTCTGTGCTGTAATCATGTTGCGCTTCCTCCGCCTTCCTTCAGCTTAACCAGTACTCTTCGTTTTCGGTATAACATCGTCGCCGCTTCTGCGACATCATTCAGCGTGCCCCGATTAATGAAAGCCCCGAACACAATTCCTGCAATCGGGATGAGCTGGAACAGCTTTTTCAAGCCGAAGTTGTCGCGGTATACGGTAACGACTTCACGCCAGCCTTGCAGCTGCGACAGCATATGCGTTCCGCGCCCCTCGCCCTCAGTTCCGTATGCGCTTAATTCATCTAATATGGCTTTTTTGCCGACAATGTCCGATGAAGCGAATTGCATGACCTTCACAGCGAAGATGCGCTCTTCCTTCAGCTTTGGGTCATATCCATAACATATGGCAATCTCTTGTATGATCTTTAGCGATAGGCCAAGAATGGCTGGAATGTCGATTGCGAGCGTAAAGATTCCCCCGATTCCCGTTGTCGCGCCTTGAACGGTCGCCATGTTTGTACGGCTGCTCTTCAGCTCCGCAGCCGTCCTGTCCATAACGGCAAGCGGCAGTGACGCGCAGTCTTCCAAGGTCAGAAAGATGTTGTCGCTGGGTAATGATGCGTCCATCGTGACAGCCTCCGCATTTCGCGTAAGCTTGCTTGTTATCGTTTTCTCCGATACGAGGTATTTGCCCCCGTTCTGAATAAAGCCGCCGATTTCATCGACAGCCTGTCCGAGCTTCGCTTGAATAAACTTCGGCGTTAATTTATCGAGCAGCATGAACGGCAATCGTCCAAGCTTCTCCCAGAACCATAGGTCCTTCTGATCATTCTCCCATGCTTCTATTTCTCTCAAGGCTTCCAATAATCGCTCATTAGAATCCGTTTCGATTGGCATACGCGCTCTGCCTCCTTCTCTGGAGTGTTATACGAAACATTGCGGAAAGCGGATGCGCCGTTCACATTATTGTTCCATTTTGCGGCCGGTAAATGAGAGGAGCAGGAAAGAAAATAAGACGATGCTGATCGTCCATGCCCAAGCCATCGCCGTATGCCCGGAATCGACCGCCACATAAATGGCTGTCGGCACGGTCTGCGTCTTGCCTGGTATGTTGCCGGCAAGCATAAGCGTCGCTCCGAACTCACCTAAGCATCTGGCAAAGCCGAGCACGAATGCCGTTAGCAGCGAATGCTTGGCTAGCGGCAGCGTAATATAGCGCATAACCTGCCTCTCGCTGGCACCTGCGGAACGTGCCGATTCTACCAGACTTTTATCGATGGTCAGAAATCCGACCTTCATGGACTGGTAGACAAGCGGGAATGCAACAATGACCGCAGCGATAACCGCTGCGGTCCAAGAGAAAACGATAGGTTGATTGAAAAGCCATTCATAGCTTTTCCCGATCCAGCTTCTGCGGCCAAGCGCCACAAGCAATATAAACCCGACGACGGTCGGAGGCAATACGAGAGGAAGCATGAAAACCGTCTCAACGACGCTCTTGCCCCTGAACGATCGCCGCGCCATGAAGTGCGCGACAATAATGCCGATGATAGCTACCAATATACTAGCCGTCACCGAAACCTTCAGCGATAGCCAAAGCGGTGGCAGCAGCTCATTCCCATTCATAATTGCAAAGGCCTCCCGTGCATATGTGAGATACCTTCCCATTATAAACGAATTAAGCGCCCTCGCCCAGCAAAGAAGTTCGTTGTCCCAGGTAGAGCAGCTTCAACATATGAAGCGCGCGTGTACAACCTACATAAAGAAGCTTCGCGTCGAGCGGTCCGTATGCCGCTTCTCCCGCATCAGCAACGAGCACGGCGTCGAACTCCAGTCCCTTCGATAAGTAGACGGGAACGACCGTCAGGCCGCCTCCATAAGATGGTTGCTTGCTTTGCACAAGGGAGGCTTCAATTCCTTTGTCGATCAAGTAACTATGAATTTGTTCGCATTCATGCGCGGTTCTTCCGATGACCGATATCGTCTCGTAAATGCCCTTCGCCTTCCATTCGCGTACCGTTTGTTCAATCGAAGCAAGCCATTCGCTCTCCTCTGTCCCGATCGTCTCGACCGGGTCGCCGCTCCTGAATACAGGCACGGCTGGCTTTACCCCGCCCGACATCTCGCCTAAGATCAGGTTGGCGAATTCGATAATCTCCATCGTTGAGCGATAGCTCCGGTTAAGCTCGTGGAATCCGGATTGCTCTTCAGGGAATAGTCCCATCAGCTGAGACCAGT
Organism: Paenibacillus sp. 2TAB19; assembly: GCF_052115185.1. NCBI lineage: Bacteria > Bacillati > Bacillota > Bacilli > Caryophanales > Paenibacillaceae > Paenibacillus > Paenibacillus sp. 2TAB19. The sequence goes on from NZ_JBFRGE010000009.1 coordinate 123,281, forward strand.
GCTGGATTCCCGTGTAAGCATGAATACCTTGCTGCAAGTCGCCGAGTACCGTCATCGACGGCGTTCGTTGGCATAGCTTAAGCGCTTCAAGCTGGAACGGCGAATAATCTTGTGCTTCGTCAATGACGATATGGTCGAAGGACGGCTTATCCAGTCCGTATAGCTGCAGATGGATATAGACGAGCGGCGCGAGGTCTTCGGCAGCGGCGATTCCTTGCTTAAGCCGAGCCGCTGTTTCTGCGGCGATCGCTTTGGGCACGGCTGGATCGGCCTGCTTGCCTTGGAACAGCGAGGCATAAAGCTGAACCGCAGTAAACGACGGTATCTTTTTCACAAAGGCATTAAATTTCGTCAGCGCCTTTGCTCTTACTTTCTTATCGACAACGCCGCGCTGCTTCAGCTCGGATTCGAACCAACGCCGAATTCGGCTGGCTAGCCGGTCGCGCTTCTTCATAACCGTCTCTTCGCCATAATCGGTGTCGTACCACTCGCGCATTTGCGCAGGCGACAGCTCAAGACGATCAAGCGGACTGAACGGAACGGTAGGTACGATGTTTTGCTCGAACGCTGCAATTCGCTTATCTACCATTTCCTTGAAAGCCAAGCTGCCCTTCCATCTTCCGGAAGCAGACTCAATCTCAGATGCCGTTCTGCGTTGTTCGAACCAATATGCCATCGTCTCAGACGGATCGCTTTGCCTAACGGTGTGCTCCAGCAGCTCGATCGCCCAGTCCGAGAACGTCGTCTGCTGGATGTCYCCAACGCCGAGCTCCGGCAGAACGCCGGAAATATAGTCGAGGAACATCCGGTTTGGCGCGAAAATAATCATTCTCTCCGCCCGCATCCGATCCGCGTATTGATAGAGCAGAAATGCGAGACGATGGAGCGCAACGGTCGTTTTACCGCTGCCCGCTACCCCCTGAATGAATAGTGCCTTCGCGCGATCCGCGCGTATGATACGGTCCTGCTCGCCTTGAATGGTAGAAACGATGTCACGAAGCTTATTATCCTTGTTCTCGCCCAAGCGATATAAAAGAAATTCGTCAGTGACCGCTTCTTCTTCTTGGCCTCGCACATAGCTGTCGACCAATCTTACAAGCTCGCCCTGACGAATCATGAAGTTGCGCTTTAAATGAATATAACCCGACACTTCGCCATCGGGCGATTCGAACGTTCCGGGTGCATCTCCGCCCGTGAATGAATAGAATAAGCTGGCTGCCGGCGCTCTCCAGTCGATAACGAGCAGCTCGTTGCTGCCCTGCTTGGCGACGCCTGCTTTGCCTATGTAGAGCGGCATCTGCTTACCATTCGGCAGCTCCTCGAAGTCGATGCGGCCAAAGTACGGCTCGCGGTGCGCGATCTCCAGCCGCTGTCTCCTCTCTTCGCGCTGCAGGTCGAGCATTTGCTCGGTAAAATCGTCTCCCGTATATCGCGGACCGATTGCTCCCAGCTGATCTTCAATATCTTGAATCGAAGCAAAGAGCCGATCCTTTTCCTCTTGTAAGGCACTTTGAACGGTCATTAGTCAGTTACCTCCTAAAAGTAGTCAATAAAAAACGAGTGTCAAATATACCATAGGAAGCTTTCTCGATGCAATGCCCATTTCGCTTGAATTAAMCGACAAAACGATAGAGTGCGACTACAAGGGCTACTTGCAGTACGAATATAGCCGGAATTCCGAATACAAAACTATTATGCTTCGTCTTATGCCGCCAGGTACGCATACCAAGCCAAGTTCCGATGCTGCCCCCAATGGCACTCAGCGTGAACAGTCGTTTCTCTGGAACGCGACGGCGCTGCTTGACTGCCAGCTTCTTGTCTCTACCCATTAAAGCGAAGGTATACAAATTGATGATCAGCAAATAAGACAATACGATGATGTAACTTATATCCATAGTTTACYTCCACTCTTCTACTAACGATTCTTTTTCCTCAAGTGCCGCGCGGCTTAGCGCGGTTCGTCGGTGCTGCGCCGTATGGATCATCCGGCCAATAATGTTTCGGATACCGCCCCTTCAAATCCTTTTTCACCTCAAAATAAGCCGATTCCCAGAAACTGCGCAAATCCTGCGTCACCTGAACGGGACGTTGAGAGGGGGACAGCAAATGCAGCGTAAGCGGCAGCTTGCCTCTCGCGAGCCTTGGCGTATCCTGGAGGCCGAACATTTCCTGCAGTCTGACTGCTAGCACAGGCGCCGATGGATCACTGTAATCGATCGGAATACGAGATCCGCTTGGCACTGAATAATGGGTCGGCACCTGCTCGTCCAGCTCTTGCATCTGCGCCCATGACAGCATGCCTCCAAGCAGTTGCGCCATATTCAGCCGCTGAAGATCATTACGGCTCTTCATGCCGTAGAGATGCGGCTTCAACCACTCCTCGAGCGTGCTTAGCAGCGCCTCGTCGGTCGCCTCAGGCCAATCCTTCCCGCCAAGCGCCATCAGCTTTATTCTAGCTTGGAGCGCAAGCGCCGGCTTAGTCATAGGAAGCAAACCCATACCCTCCATACGGATTCCAGCGATCAGCGCATCGGCAACCTTCTCTTCGTCAGGACCGGATATCGGCACTTCTCCGAGCACGATTGCGCCTAGCTTCCTTCTTCTGCGGGAACGAACGGCTAGCGCACCGTGATCCCACTCAATCACTTCTTCAATCGTAATGTATGGAGACATAAACGCTTCAATATCAGTCATCGACAAATCTGCCGCAAGCCTGATTCTGCTCTCTGTACCCGTGTCATCTAATTCGCAAGTTGCCAACATCTCGCTTCGAGACAGCGGTTGTACGTCGGGAAGCACGGCCCCTCTTCCACTAGCCAGCAAATATCGGCCATCGCTTCGCCGCTGTGCGATTCGATCCGGGTAGGCCGCAGCAAGAAGAACGCCAAGACTTGGCCGTACGGATAGAGAGGTCGATCGCGATGACGAAGGAATCGAGCCTTGTGAAGTCACGTCGTTGCCTGTTCCATGCTCGGCAACCGAGCGTTTCCATTGCTCAGCTTGCTGTGTCATTCGCCTTACAGCGGCGGCATCCGCTGAAGCACTCTTTCCATTCAACGCGTCAAGACGAAGCCTCATATCCACGCTTCGCTCATTTGGAAGCAAATCTCGCTCGCTGAGCAGTGCTGCCAGCTCGCAGCCTTCGCTTGCACAGCCCCATTCCGCAGCGCGCATTACCATTGCGCCAAGGCGGGGATGCATGCCGAAGCGTGCCAGCTTAAGCCCCTCCGGCGTAGGTTTGCCGTTCGCGTCAAGCGCGCGCAGCTTCTTCAGCAGTTCAATCGCCTGCGCGTATGCCGACTGCGGCGGCGGCGTAAGCCAATCCAGCTCGGCGGGGTCTTGGATCCCCCATACCGCAAGTTCAAGCGCTAACGGCGCAAGATCAGCATCCATAATCTCCGGCATGCTCTGTGCAGGCAGGTACGGATGCTCCTGCTCCGTCCACAGCCTGTAGCAGTGGCCCGGAGCAAGACGGCCAGCACGGCCGCGGCGCTGATCCGCGGAAGCTTGCGAGACCGCGACCGTCTCCAGCCGAGTCATGCCCGTCCGCGGCGAGAACCGCGGCACGCGCATAAGTCCGCTGTCGACAACAATCGTCACCCCTTGAACCGTCAAGCTTGATTCGGCGATTGATGTCGCAAGCACGATCTTGCGTTCGTTAGGTAAGCATGGCGCGACTGCAGCATCCTGCATCGATAGCGGCATCGTGCCGTAGAGCTCCGCTATGCGCACGCCGGAAGGCAATCCTGCCGCTGCAAGCCAGCTTGCGGTACGACGAATCTCGAGCGCGCCGGGCAAGAAAGCGAGCACATCGCCATCATGGGCATGAAGCGCGCTCACGATCGTGCTGCCGACGGTCTGTTCAATCCGCGCCTCCCGCGAGGGACGTGCGGCCGCATAATGAGTATCAACAGGGAATACTCTTCCCTCCGAGCGAATAATAGGCGCAGCGCCTAATAGTGCAGCAATAGGCTCCGCATCGAGTGTTGCGGACATAACAAGAAGCCGCAGCTCCTCACGGAGCAGCGACTGTGATTGCAGGCTAAGCGCCAGACCTAGATCGCCATGCAGATGGCGTTCATGAAATTCATCGAACAGGATCGCGCCAACTTGCTCAAGCGCGGCATCCTCCTGCAGCATCCGGGTCAATACGCCTTCCGTCACGACTTCAATTCGTGTCTTGGCGCTGACCTTCGTTTCAAGCCTTACGCGATAGCCGACCGTCTCCCCCGCTTGTTCGCCAAGCGAGCGAGCCATATATTGCGCTGCTGAGCGAGCCGCAAGTCTTCTCGGCTCAAGCATAACGATGCGCTTGCCGTTCAGCCAAGGCTCATGAAGCATAGCGAGCGGCACTCTTGTCGTCTTGCCAGCCCCCGGCTCGGCGATCAGCACCGCATTAGCGCCGTTCCGGAGCGCTTCGAGCAGTTCAGGCAATACGGCATCGATAGGCAATGGCTGTTGCTGTTGATTCATGGTGATTCTCCTTAAGTGTTTGCGTAGCAAACACACTTCGTAAGATTATGCTTATTGTTTAGGCTTAGTGTTTGCGTAGCAAACACACACTTCCATTATTTCAATACGCGCAGCATCTGTACCACAGGACGATTATCGCCCGCGAGCATAGCTTCACTGCTGCGAAGCTGCGATGATCCATCCCCATCGAGGAAGATGCCGCCTGCAAGCTTGCCGTCTCCGACCTTCTCGATGATCGCTTCGCGAAACGCTGCAAGCGTCCCTTTCGTCTCACTGACGATTAAGTACAGTCTGCCTTGCGAATCGTATACAACCGCCGAACGAAGACGGTTATCATTCGGAAATGGCGCATTCTCGGCGATTGCCCGCTCTTCCCAACCCGCATCGTCTCCGATGCTCATGCTAATGCCGCCCTGCGCCCAGAAGCGCGTATTATCCTTGACTTTAAGCTCAGAGGCTTTGCTTACGATTTGTATATTAAGTTCATCAAGCGCTCCGTCCCAGACGAGAGTGCCGCGAGCATACCTGACATTTTCCGAGCCGTCGCCGTATTTCCCATGCGATCTTCCAACCGGCAAGGAGTCCACAACAGCTATGCTTAGCAATTGCTCACCATAGAAGAAACCGCCGTTAATGCCCGTATTTTCGGTTAAAGTCACATTGTTATGTATGAGCTCAGGTCGAACGTTCGATGGCTTTGTAGCCAAATAATGAATCTTCATCCCATTCGCGGCTTCGGCCATTGCATAAGCATATTGCGAAGCTTCATTCTTACCTGCTTCAGCAGAAGGCTTGTCCGCACGCAGCGCGTAGATCATTAATGCAAATAAAACACCGAGCACGATCAATATCGCCAGCATGATGCCGACAACAGCTAATGTCCTTTTCTTTCCCCCGACTTCTTCTGTAGCCTTATTCGTTACCATGTCTGAATCTCCTTGGATGCCATTATTTGAACCAGCCTTTCTTATTAAACCACGCAAACATCGATAAAGCGATCAGCAGCATAAAGCCGAGCAGCCCAAAATACCCCCAGCGCCAATCCAACTCCGGCATCCTATCAAAATTCATGCCATAAATGCCAGCCAGGAAAGTTAATGGCATAAATATAGTCGTAATGACCGTTAACGTCTTCATAATCGAATTCATTCGATTGGAGTTGTACGAGATGTAGCTATCGCGCAGATCGGCCGTCATTTCGCGGCAATTATCAAGCATCTCCGACAGCTTCAACAAATGATCGTAGATGTCGCGATAGAAGGCCAAGTGATGGTTAAGACCCTCGATTCGATCACTATTAACCAATCGATAGAGCAAATCCCTCATTGGAATAATCGTCTTGCGAAGCCGCAGCAACCGTGACCGAATGTTGAATATATCTGCTATTGCTCCATCGCCGGCAACCGTGCCGCTGCTGAGATCCATATCGATGAGCAGCTCTTCTAGCTCCTGAACGGCTGGGAAATATTCATCCACCAGCTTGTCAATAACATGGTACGCCGCACAAATGTGACCGTATTGGCCTGGCTTCGGATTATGCATCAGCTTCAATCTAGCCGACTCGATTTCTTGCGATTGCCCTTGATGGTACGTTACCAGAAACCGGGGACCGATGAACATATTCACTTCATCGACCATCGTCTTCGAACCGTTGAACGCATGCAGAATGAGGAAATGAATATCGTCAAAATGATCCATTTTCGGACGCTGCAACAAGTGGTAGCAATCTTCAATCGCAAGTGGATGAAATTTGAAATGCGTGCTCAGCAGCCTGCTTTCCTCTTCACTGGGCTGATCGAAATCCACCCAGTACCAGGCAAGCTCGGTCGACTCGCTTACTTCCTCCAACGTTAGATCCGTACACCATTTTTTATCTTTCGAAAAACCTACAATGCGAATCAACTTGAAACCTCCTGCCGAACAATATCAAACTTAAACTTTTTCCTATAACGTATAGGCTCGTTTTATTCTACCACATCCGTACAAGGTAGATCATTCTGAATGGCAATATCATATTAACAACATGAAGTCGTTTCAGACTCTTTCCGTAAGCGAATCGCACTTGCTTGCCAACCGTTGTTCGAATCGTTGCCGCTCCTCCAAACTAAGCTCGATAGACCGGAATGCCGCTCTCTTCCTAAGCACGATTTTGAATTCGTCGTTATTCTCAATGATCCCCGTATAATGCGGATTTCGATACAGATGCTCGAACCATTCAGACTCTCTCGCATATCGCTTGAGCTTCAGTAGATATCGCCTCTGTCGATAACTTCCTCTCTTCTCAAACCGATCATTGAATAACAATTCCAAAATCAATTCGAACAGCCCTTCAATTAAAAATCCCATCTTTACGTTATTCCCCTTTCTGACAATTGCGCCTGCTGGGAACATTAATCTATCTCTTCATTGTTAGACTTCTGTTGCGATTTTTTATACTCCCGATAACGTAAGATCGCGATCATTAAGTACCTGATTCCTATGAGCATTGCGATGTAAAGAGGAAACGTTTGTTGAAAAGTAGGCGGCTTAATCCCGTTGCCGACAGGCCCCACCTTCGGCTGTGCCGCAACCCAATAGCCATACCATAAAGCGACAATCGGCACAACAATACAAAAGATCGCGCTAGCAAAATAAATCGTATTTCGATTCATAAGAACCCCTCCTCTTCACGGAAACGCATAGTATCAACACCATATTACCTATACGCATCATAAAATTGGAGGTTTCTTCCTAAATTGAAAGTTAAAGCGGAAATCCAACATGGCAGCTAAGCGACTACAGCCCATGTGCTTTGTATGACTCCATATATTTAACGTGGTTTATTACTTCGATTACACTTGACCATCCAAGCACTTTGCTTACAAAATCGTTAATGCTCAAGCCGGGCATATCGTACGACCGTTCCGTATTCGTTGTGCCAACTGCATCCCTGATCAGCGTTACTTCATAACCTCTATCAAAAGCAGCTATCGCTGTGAACATGCAACAAAATTCCGTTTCGAAGCCAACTAGAAACAGCTGCATTACACCTAATTGATCAAGCGTCTGGGACAGATTTGTTTGATAAAACGAGCTCGGTGTCGATTTCTCAATAACCACATCCGCATAGTCCTTTAAAGAAGGATGCAGTTCGGAACCAACGGAGCTCCTGCATAACGGGCTCTCCTCAGAAGCGTCTATATGCCTCATGAAGATGACGGGATTGCCGCTAGCTTTGAAATCCTTAATGATATGCTCCATCCGAAACAACTCGTTTGTAAAATCACCCAATTCAATGATTCCGTTTTGCACGTCAATGACTAATAGCGCCTTCATTTTATTCCACCGTCCTTTATTGTGATTAGAATTAAATTCTTGATTGCAGCTCACATTTCCTTCCAGCTCGGCTCTATTGAACATTTTTGAAACCAAAAAAATCTCCTGATTTTCAGGAGACTTAAGTAGTAACTCTAGAATGACACGATAGCGGATAGCTGGCTTCTGGAACTTATTGCTTCATGCCGTGCAGGAGCTCACCGCCGGGTACAAGGCTCAATAGGTGCATTTCGTCGAACTAATCTCAATTGCCACACGGTTGTGAGCTCAAAGTTGCCTTTCATCGAACTAAATGTGCCGATTCGCCACCAACTCACCAAACTAGCCCGTTTAATTGCCATATATCGAACTACACGGGAGGCTCGCTTGGTACAAGACTAATTAGTTGCCTAGAATGAAACTATAGCGGATTAGTTGGCTCTTGGAGCGTATCGCCTCAGCCCGTGTAGGAGCTTACCTGCTTCCACCCGGCTACTCCTCGTGCTGCGTCCGGGTAGCCTCCAACACGGTCTCGTATACCGCCTCGCCAATTGCGCAGCCGATCGTCGTCGCCACTCCAGCATAGGCATGAATCGCTTGCCAACTCGCTCGCTGGCTGACGCCAATGACGATCGCATCGGTCGTCGTCCCCGTCGCAAGCTGGCCATTCGCCGTCTCCAGAATACCAAGTTCATGCAGTGCCGCCGCTTTTGCTTCGGTTGCCGTAATAACCGCATTGACCATTGCCGACTCGGTCATCTGTCCGTCAATGAGCAGTACCGTATTAATCGTACCTGGCTCATATGCCGAGAAGGTTTGACGCGGCAACCCGGCCCGTGCTGCGTTGCGCGTGCCCGACGTCGTGATGCATAGCAGCTTAAACCGATCGCCCTCCAGCTCCTTCACAGACGCATGGGTCAACTTCGCTGCAGTCAACATGCCGATCGTATGCTCAGCCTTGCTACCCCAACCTTCACAGCGGTGAACAAAGTCCGCGATTGGATCGTCACAGCGATAATCAAGCGGCACCTTCCAGTTCACGATATGATCGGCCCAGGTGAAACCGCCTGGATGAATGGCGCTGCTTAGCGCCTGAACCGGTTCTTGAAGGCTCACTACGATTCGATCGTCCAGCAGCTCCAAACGCAATCCGCTCCAGATGAAAGAATCGTAGACGGTGGAGTCGCTGCGAAACGGCTGGCTCATGACCTCACCTGCGCTAAACAGTGTTTGAAGGCTGCCACGAGCGTTTCATTTTGGAATCTTCGTTTGACGGCTACTCGCACATACGTATGATCTAGACCAGGGAATCGCGAAGCATCTCTAATGARAACACCTTCCTTGCCCATGGCAAGCTGCAGCATGCTRGCGCTTAAACGCAGCTGTTGCGGGATTCGAAGCAGCAAATAATTCGTTACGCCGTCATTCACCTCGAAGCCAAGCTGCTGCAATTGCTGAACTAGCCATGGACGCTCTTCTGCAAGCCAGTTATGCGTTTCCTTGGCGAACTCCCGTTCTTCTAGAACCGCTTCACCGATCAACTGTGCAAGCGAATTGACGCTCCATGGCACTTGCAGGCGCTTCAATGCGCTAAGCGATTTCGGAACGCCGACGATATAGCCGAGCCGAATCCCCGGTATGGAATAAAACTTCGTCATCGAACGGATGACGAACAGACGTTCATTCACGGCCGCTTCCTGCACAAGGCTGAACTGCTCCTCCTCAGGGACAAAATCCATGAACGCTTCGTCAACAACGACGTAAGCGCCGCTGTCAAGCAATGCCTTAATGAGCTTTGGATCCACTAATTGACCTGTCGGATTATTAGGCGATCCCAACATATATAAGGAAGCGTTGCTGGCATCGATCGCATCGCCGACAGCTTCCGAATCGAGCCTGAATTGATTGTCGCCGGACATCGCGATTTCATAGATCGATCCGCCGATCTTGCGAACCGCATCCCCATATTCGTCAAAGCATGGAATAGCGAGAGCCGTTACCTGCGGATGAAGTGAGCGAACGACGAGATCGATAAGCTCCGCCGCTCCGTTCCCGATTACGATATTATGCTCATCAATTCCGTGCAACTGCGACAGCTTCTTGCGCAGACCGCGAACAGCCGGGTCGGGATAACGATCGATAAGCATCGCGTATTCAATAAGCACCGTCTTCACCGAGGGCGGCGGTCCTATCGGATTCATATTGGAGCTGAAATCAAGAAAAGATTCCGCTGCTCTGCCGAACGTTTCCTCCGCTGTATGCAGGTCACCGCCATGGCCGTATCTCTCCAACATCCCTTTTCCCCCCTTTCCTACCTCATCAGAATGTTAAAGTGCTTTACAGCGATAAAGCGTAAAGCAAATCATTCAGATTGGCGATAAAAACTTCTTTGCTTCCGAAGGGAGTTTGCTACGCAAACTTGTAGGTCGCTCATCCTCGAAGTACTCCGATAAGAGTTTTTCTCATGAAAATAAATAAGTCGTGCCTAATATTATTACTGCCATTAATAAAATAACAGCCTCTACCGCTTCATTCAATGCACCATAAGTATCTCCCGTTAATCCTCCGAGTTTATTTGCTAGCCAAATGGCCAATACGCCCCCTGCAACCAACGTAGACAATAAGCAGGCTAACGTGATAAGGATGGACGTCTCAATCGAATTCTGACAGGCAACAACCATGACAAAGGTAATGAGCCCGCCTATAATCAACGATAAGCCAGCCGTCGACTTTCTTACTCCAGCGAAGAGCGCTCCGATTCCTTCGCCTTGCCGTGCATTCGGCCAACCTGCTATCGCAATGCCCATCCATGCGCGTCCCCATATTGGTGAAGCGGCAATGAGCGGAAGCACAAGCTCAAGTCGATCATCATCCCTTAGCAGCTCCGCCAGCAGCGATGCTTTGAGCAGAAGCAGCAATACAGCAGCGAGCACCCCCATCGCACCAACGCGGCTATCCTTCATAATTTCGAGCATTCGCTCGCGCGAGCGGTGGCTGAGCACGCCATCGGCTGTATCCATCCATCCGTCCACATGAAGCCCGCCGCTCAGCGCCGTCCATAGTGCCAGCAGCAGCACCGCTGACGGCCAAGGAGGCAGAAAGAGCTGCAGCAGCCACGCAACTCCCGCAACAATGATGCCAATAAAAGCTCCCGCAATCGGAAAGTAGAGGACACTTCGCGTCAACACCGGGGAACTAAAGGGTACTTGTATGGGGATAGGAAACCGTGTCAGAAATTGAAAAGCCGCAACAAGCGCTTGCCCGTGCAGCTTCAGCTTATGAGCAGACATGCTGTCATCACTCCTGCCATTATAATAACGCTGACAACGTACAGCAAACGTATCGTCAGCACAATATCGTCTGGCTTCAATGGGCGCAACGGCCAGCCCATTCGCGCGCGTTCGCTGGTCACCCCGAAGTAGACATTCGTCCCTCCTAGCTCAATGCCTATGGCTCCGGCTGCAGCAGACTCCGGAATGCCGCTGTTCGGACTCGGGTGCCTGCGAGCGAAGACGAGCATCGACTTCACGGCCCTAGTTGCCTTCATCTTAGGCAAGAGCAGCGCCGATAACGCCATCAAAGCTCCCGTGAGCCGAGCAGGTATATAATTCAACAGATCGTCAGTACGAGCCGAGCACCAGCCGAAATGCCGGTATTTATCGTTCCGATAGCCGACCATGGAATCGAGCGTATTCGCCGCGCGATAAAGCATAGCAAGCGGCGCGCCTCCCAACAAAGCAAATACGAGCGGCGACACTAGAGCATCGACCGTATTTTCGGCTACCGTCTCAATAGCGGCCCTGGACGCTTCGCCTTCATCCAACTGCGTCGTATCCCGCCCAACGATATAACCGACATATTTCCGGGCTTCATCCAATCTGCCGGCGACTAACGGCTTATAGACAAGCATAGCCGCTTCCTTGAGCCCCTTTACTGCAATCGTTGTCGAGATGAACCATGCGCTAACCGCATATCCGAACCAAGGATGGATCGCATCGGCTACCTCTACGATGATCGCCATGATTAGCCAACTCGCGGCGAGAACGGCAACGGTTAACACAATGCCGAGCATCTTGACCCTAGTTGGCCGATTGRAGTAGCGCTCAGGCGAGAGCCATCGCTCCAGCAAACGAATAAGACGGCCGATCCATATGACCGGATGCGTGGGCCATTTCGGATCGCCGACGATCCAATCGATTACAATCGCCGCAGCAACCAGAGCAAGCAGCTCCGGCATGGAATAGAAGCTCATAGCTGCTCCCATCTGAACGCTATCGCTTTCAAGTCAACCGGAATGCCTGCTGTTACGAGAAATACGCGCTCGCACACCGCGGCAATACGTTGGTTCATCCGTCCGGCTTCATCCCGGAACGCTCTGCCCAGCGGATACTCCGGCACGATGCCGTCACCGACCTCATTCGTCACAATGATGAGCGGATAAGGATACCTCTCGATTGCAGCTACGAGCTTCGTTATCTCCT